>JAKOOI010000558.1 GCA_022701475.1 Weeksellaceae bacterium | reverse complement strand
GACAACCGCTGAACCGCGGCCGGCATAGCCCCGATAGCAGCGGCATCCTTTTTCTTTTGCCAAGGACAAAGCCAGGATAAGAAAAAGATACAGCGGATAGCGGGATAAAGCTCCTGAATAAAAATTCAAGGTTCTAAATTCAAGGTTCAAGGTTCAAGGTTCAAAGTTTAAAATACAGGATTTGAAATGTAAGATTTGTAAGGGTAGGTTCTGAATCCAGAGTCACAGAACGATAGTGTTTATTTGATTCATTTTATTCGTTCTGCAGACGTAATAGTTTTTGCCATTACTTTGTCTCTATGATTTTAAATGATACTTTTGTATTTCAATATCAATATAGCCTTATAAAGAGAAATATGTTTCTGCATGAGAATGAAGAAAGATCTTTTTAATTTGATGCCAGCATTACTGAAAAACAGATTCCATTAATATAATACACCCAATGAAAAAAAAACTTTTGCTATGTTTTCTCTTTTTTTACAGCCTGATATCTTCTCAGAGAATAGGGATCGATCTTCTACAGAGTACAGATTCTACAGGTGTTACAAACTTTATGCACCGACTGGCTCTCAAAATTGAAGAATCCTATACCGCAAATGATAAATCGGTCTATTATGATGATCTTTTCAGGATCAATATGGTATCGGGAAAACAGAAGCTTGCCCTGGAAAGACTGGATTCTGTACGCAGCCTTTATCTTACCAGCAATCCGGACGTAGCCCATGCGATGGGAACACAGTATGAAGTGTATATGAGGGCCATATCGGACACCGGGCACGGAAAAGAATTTGCAGCCGCCTATACAGATGAATTGTACAGAAAATACCAGACGTTATCACCACAGTCGCAGATTCTTCTGCCCCGGTACTTTGATACTGATCTTCCCCGGTTAAAAAAAGAAATAGATGATCTGCTGAAATCAGCATTTATCCGGAAAGACCATGTTGATATCAAAACCGCTCTCTTACTCTGCAGGAAATATAATTCTTACCATGTGGCGAAACAATCTTTTAAATATGCTCGCCCGCTTCTGAAGAAATGGGAGGTCCAAAAGTTTACCGTGCAGGACAGCCTGTTGATCACATCAAAAAAAGGACATGACATCAGTATCAGGGTTGTGCTGAACAACACCGTAAAAAAAGGATCTGCGATTGTTGTCAATACCATCTACTCGCAACCGGATGATATAAACGATGCCAAGGAAATTGCAAGCCGCGGATATATGTGTGTGTATATCAATACCAGAGGAAAGTTCCTGGGCCATCACAAAATCGAGCCGTTTGAGCATGAACATGAAGATATCAATGAAGTAATAGACTGGATTGTGAAGCAGCCATGGAGTAACGGGAAAGTAGGAATGATCGGCGGAAGTTATCTGGGATTTAGCCAATGGGCGGCCACTAAAAAACTGCATCCGGCACTGAAGACCATTATTCCCCAGGTTGCAGTGGGAATAGGTATCGATTACCCGATGCAGAATAATATTTTTATGTCATATATGCTGCAGTGGCTGGATTATGTTACAGGTACGACAACCATTAATCAGGAAAGCTTTTCTGACAGAAAAAAATGGATGAAGATATACAGGGACTGGTATACCAGCGGAAGACCCTTTAACCAGCTGGATGCCATCAGCGGAAAAAAGGACATGCTCTTCCAGCGCTGGCTGCAGCATCCTTCCTATGATCACTACTGGCAAAATATGGCCCCTGTTAAAGAAGATTTTGCAAAGATCAATATTCCGGTACTAACCACGACCGGTTATTTCGATGACGATCAGATCGGAGCGCTTACTTATTATAGAAATCATGTAAGGTACAATAAGCAGGCTGATCATTACCTGATCATCGGTCCGTACGACCACGGAGGAGGACAGGGCTATATCAAAAGTACAATAGCAGGCCTGGCTATTGATTCCGCAGCAAATATCAACCTGAAGGAAGTATGTTTCCAATGGTTTGACTATATACTGGAAGGCAAAAAGAAACCGGCTTTCCTGAAAGATAGGATCAATTATGAAGTGATAGGAAAAAATGTCTGGAAAAGTGCAGGGTCCATGGATGAATTTGATGAGCACAAAAGGAAATACTACCTAGATGAGAAAATGAAATTATCGCCTTCCCAAAACAGATCCGGCTATTTTTCCACATTAAAAGTAGACCTGAAAGACAGGAGTGATGCAGACAGGATACTGAAATATCCATCTGACATCATCACGGACAGTTTACCCGGTACAAACAATTACCTGTCGTATACTACGGACCCTTTCCATGAAGCAACCGAAATCACCGGTGCATTTTCCGGCACATTACGCTTTGCTGTCAATAAAAAGGATTGTGACATTTCAATGAATCTGTATGAGGTACTGCCGGACGGAAAGTACTTTCTCCTTTCAAATTACATCGGCCGGGCAAGCTATGCAGAAGATCCGGCGAACCGGAAATTACTTGTCCCTCACGCAATCACAACAATTCCTGTAAAAAATACAACGTTCATCAGCAAAAAAATTGAGAAAGGAAGCCGGTTGATGCTTTTGCTGGGCATCAATAAAAATCCTTCCTGGCAGATCAACTACGGTACCGGGAAAGAGGTCAGCGAAGAATCGATTGAAGATGCCGGCGAGCCACTTGAAATCAAATGGTATAATGACAGTTGTATTGAAATTCCATTCAGCAAAGAATAGCTTCCTTTTAACTTCTATAAAAAGTACCGGCTTATTTTCCTGGCATAATAATTTCAGGCAGGTATTGCTTAAAATAAGAACTATGAATGAAAAAATGATGCAGGTATTGGGATGGGTAGCCACCGTAACGGCTATGGCCATGTATTTTTCCTATATTCCGCAGATCTCCGGTAACCTGAAAGGGGAAAAAGGCGATTGGCTGCAGCCGCTGGTGGCCGGGATCAACTGCAGCCTGTGGGTTATTTACGGGTTGATCAAAAGGCCTAAAAAAGACTGGCCGATCGTAGTAGCCAACAGTCCGGGCATCTTTTTCGGATTTTTCGCTTTTATCACCGCGCTGTAGGAAAGCTTCTGTCAGCTGGCTGTTTGCTTCCGGCTTTTGAGAGCAAGCGATAAACTGAGTTTTGCATCGGGAGCTGGATCAGTTGTAATTTTACTGTCTGTATTATTATCAGATTTGTGTGTACGCTAATAAAAAAGCCCCGGTAAGGGCTTTCTCATTGATTTTAGTTCGGTTCGCAATAGCATCTGCCGTTGATGATTACCTGGTGATAACCTTCAGCGCACTCCAGGCAGATTTCCGTGCCTGCCACAATGGCTTTTAACTGCTCTTTTTTTAATTTTTTCATAAAATTTTTTTTGGTATTGTAAATATAGAAAAAATCCAATTACGGAGAATTATTCAATGGCTTATTTTGAATAGGTGGTGCATGATGAAGCGGGATTATAGGTGATTATTTGACAGAAATCCGTAAAAAGCAGGAAAATCATCAAAGTAAATATGAATAGACAAAGCATTCCTCGTCATACAAATCAGGACTATAGTATGACATATTTAACGTAAATTCGGCTATAATTGCTTGATTTCAAATGTATTTTATGAAATAAAAAACGAAAAGGCAATTAGGGGTTTCTAAGAAGTAGTATCTTGAAAAGAGATCATATGATCATTTTTTACAGAAGATATCTGACCGTTATTTTGCGAAAAATGGATTTCCAGCATCCGGCTTTCTTCCTCCGGCTTTTTAGCCCGGCTATTACTTCAGGTTAAAATTAAATAAGTTGCACCAATCAATAGGGTCAGGCTTTAGCCCGACTTCATTATAGGAGTTTCAGCATATCCGGCTTTAGGCAAAACTTATCCGCATTTAATTAAAGCCGGATTGGCAGGCATCCTGTGGTACATGGACTGAAATCGATTCTACTGATCATATATTTTATTTTACATCGAATTCATGTTATTTAAGCATCTGTTGATCCATGATCCGTACATGGAATGCTGGTACGAAAGGATTTGTCGTATTATGATGAAAAAATATCGGGAAAATATCGGGAAATGGAGAAATAAAAAACCCTTAAAAGCTTATAATTAAAGCAATTAAGGGTTTTATCGAGGTACCTAGCGGATTCGAACCGCTGTAGATGGTGTTGCAGACCACTGCCTAGCCGCTCGGCCAAAGTACCCTGTATTTACCGTTTTCAGGTGTGCAAATATAAAAAAAATTATGATGAAATAAAATTTTTCAGGCAATTTCTTTGCTATCGGTTATTGAAACCATCCTTTTTGGCTGTCTTTCAGCAGTATAATTTTCTTTACCTATTACCAATGATAGGGCCCGGCTGATCTTACGGATCGCGGGCGGCCCACCAGACCGTCTGCGCTTACGGTATTTTTAAGAGATTAAATTTCGCTCAGCAGCAGATGCAGGTTAGCATCGGTATCAATAACAGCCGTAATACCATACGGATTCAGGAGAATCTGACTTGGCTTAAGGCTGAATACCTTTCCGCTCATTTTTATGCCTTTGTAATATTCTTTATTAAGAGCTTCCTCTATACTTTTCCGGGAGGTTTCTTCAATGTCCTGTGTGGGAATGCCGTATTCTTCCTCGATCATCTTTACAATTTTTTTCCGGAACAGAAGAGAAGCGGTTTTCTGCAGGATATTGGTAGTTCTCAGGTTGAATTTCGTTTCCGAAAGTATAATTTTTTTCTTTCCCTCATCGTAAACGGGAATTCCTGAAATGAATACCTTACCGTTGACATAACCTTCCGTCTGGGCTTCCATCATCACCCGGTCAGCCACTCCGTATACCCTGATGTCTTTGATTTTTGCAGCAGATCCCTGGATTTCAAATTCTTTATCAAGAAACATATTCTGTGCAATGCGGGTAGCCTCTGTAAACGGGATGTTGGTTGTTGTCTGAATGCGGAAGCGGTCTGCCAGAGCCGGGACAAACGTAAAGTCGGGCACGGTTTTTACCGGTTCAGAGGCCGTCGGCCGGCTTCCGGTAAAGGTTTCTGAATAGACATCGATGCCGATAGAGGTATCAATCCGGTCTTTATAAAACTTCAGGGGGGTAAGCTTTGTGCTGACCGGGCTTACTTTCAGCCAGGTATCATACTCCTCCGAAATCAGGAAAGGCTGGGACAATGCATTCCATGCCATGGCGGCATATTGACTGAAGTTGAGCTGGGTGGCAATCTGGCGGTCTATGGTTTTACTGAATTTTTCCTGTTGTTCCTTCATGTTTTTTTCAACGATCGGCGTAATCGGGATCTGTATCCTTCCGAAATCAAGGGTAGGCTTGGTCACCCAGCGGAAACCGTTAGGTTCTGTTGCAGTGGTGATCGTCCAGTTGTTTTTCAGGCTGATGGTGGTACTGAAGGACATTACCGTTTCAAAAGTCGTATGCTGGTAGGTATAGAGGCCCAGCGTGCCGATGCCTTTTTCCGCCCAGATCTTCAGCGGCACCTCGATCAGGAGATTCTGCTGTGTACCGCTGACGAGGCGGATCGGACGGGTTTTCCAGACTTTGACCTTGAACTGGTCATTGTCATTGTCTGTATAGGAATCGTCCTCATAGATAAGTTCCTTTACAGAAGCGTTGATGATATTGCTGATTTCCGGAAGCGGGATTTCCACCGGCATGGCAATACCGGATTTCAGTTTCGGGAAATTATAGGAAGCTGCCTGATTGTCTACAGTCTGTCCGGAGACCGGTACAGCAACCGCAAGCAGCATCAGGATGGTCATCAGTTTCATTTGTGTCAGGTGGGACATCATGTTAATTATCCGGTTTAAAGCTTTTCTCCAGTTCGATGCCGGCGCCCTTCATTTCACCCTGCATCGGCGGTGCTGTTTTGGTAATCTTCAGCTTGATATAATCAATCTGCGGAAAGTCCCGGTGTACAGAGGAAATAATTCTGCCGGCCACATGTTCCAGCAGCTTTGACTGAATCTTCATTTCCTGATGAATGATAGCGTTGATGTCCGCATAGCTGATCGTATCATGAAGGTCATCCGAAGCGGCAGCCTTCCAGAGATCGGTATGGATTTCCAGATTCAGGAGGTAATACGTCCCGACGGTATTTTCTTCCGGAAGGACACCGTGATAGGCATAAATTTTCACATCATCAAGATATATTTTACTCATAGGGCTCTGTATATATAACAAAAATACTATATTTAATACGTCAAACAAAAATTAATTATTTATGAAAAACCTTAAAAAATTAACGCGGAAAAGATCTTAATCAGATCAGCGGAGCACTTAGCTGTACAGGGTGCCCTACAGGAGGATATGGCCCGGGAGGTTCATCCAATGGGTATACTTATTCATGTCAGGATTACAATGTACTGCCAAGCCGTTGCAAATCATGTGTATTGGTAAGTTCCGAATGTTTTAGTTCCGATCCCTCCTGATAATTTATTGGCAGCCGGTCTTCAGAATATCTGAACCGGATCATCAACAATAACAATACCGGCATATAAAAAAGCACTGCCAAAAACAGTGCTTTTCTTGTATTTATTTGATGCTTTTTGAAAGGTCAAGCATGGCCTCGATCGGTTTCAGAGCCCTTATTCTGAGCTCTTCATCGATAATGATTTCAGGAAGTTCGTATTTCATGCACAGATAAAGCTTTTCCATGGTGTTGCGTTTCATGTAGAAGCATTCCGAGCAGTTGCAGCTTTCATCGAAGACCAATGCAGGCAGCAGTTCTTTGTGCGGCGCACGTTTCTTCATTTCGTGTAAAATCCCTTCTTCCGTTGCAATGATGAATTTCTGGCAGTCATCCTGTTCTACATAATTCAGCAGGGCGGAAGTGGAGCCGATGAAATGGGCCAGCTTCAGAACCGCTTCTTCACTTTCCGGGTGGGCAATCAGCTTGGCATCCGGGTTATCAGCAAGTTGTCTGGCAATCCGCTCCATAGAGAACGCTTCATGCACGATGCAGCTTCCGTCCCAAAGGATCATGTCGCGTCCTGTTTTCTGGGAAAGGTACCTTCCCAGGTTTTTATCCGGAGCAAAAATAATCGGGCGGTCTTTCGGTAAGGCTTCAATTACGGTTTCCGCATTGGAGCTGGTCACGATAATGTCGCTTTCCGCTTTGGTTTCGGCGTTGCAGTTGATGTAGGTTGCAATCAGGGCATCGGGATGCTGTTCGCGCATTTTCCGCAGTCCTTCTCCTGAGCAGCCGTCAGCCAGTGAACATCCGGCCATGGTGTCCGGAAGAACTACTTTTTTCGTAGGATTGAGGATTTTTGCTGCTTCCGCCATGAAGTGGACGCCGCAGAACACGATCATATCCGCATCGGTATCTTTTGCCTGTCTGGCCAGCTGAAGGGAATCACCCAGGAAATCCGCGATGTCCTGAATGGGTCCGGGCTGGTAATAATGGGCCAGGATTACGGCGTTTTTCTCCTCTTTCAGCTTAAGAATTGCTTTCACCAGTTCTTCGCCTTCCGGGATAATAAGGTCTTTGATATCTAAAAATCCCCTTACCGGAATTGCAGATTTGGCTTTTTCTAATGTTTCGGTACTCATATCCACCTCGATGTTTTTGGTTTATCGGAAATCATAAGTCAAAAATCAAACCTTCAGTTTCCGATAAAATGTTGTATTAAACTTTCTATTTCTTTTTTTGCTTCGTTCAGATCGGCATTGATCACGATTCTGTCAAACTCCCCGGCATGGGACAGTTCTTCTTCTGCCTTGGCAACACGGATTTTAATGGTTTCCGCATCATCGGTTGCCCTGGAGACCAGTCGCCGTTCCAGCTCTTCAATGGATGGCGGCTCTATAAAAATGGACAGCGCCTGTTCCCCGAAATAATTCTTCAGCGAGATGCCGCCTTTTACATCCACATCAAAAATCACCGTTTTTCCCTGCTCCCAGATCTTTTCCACCTCAGCTTTCAGCGTGCCGTAATATTTATCGGTATAGACTTCCTCAAATTCCACGAAAGCATCTTCCGAGATTTTCTGCCTGAATTCATCCGGCGTCAGGAAATGATAATCCACTGCATGTACTTCATTTCCTCTCGGCTGCCTGGTGGTACATGAGATAGAGAACTGAAGTTCGGGGAATGTTTCCAGGGAATGTTTTACCAATGTTGTCTTTCCGCTTCCCGACGGTGCGGAAAATATGATAACCTTATTCATAAATGATAAGAGATAATTGATTAGTCGGCTTTTACTTTTTCTTAGTTCTTATAAAACATTCAGCGTCTGTTCCTTGATCTTTTCCAGGTCATCCTTCATCATCACCACCAGTTTCTGGATGGCAGCATGGTTGGCTTTTGACCCTAACGTATTGATTTCCCTTCCGATTTCCTGCGAAATAAATCCTAGTTTTTTTCCGTTGAAATCTTCGTTGTCCATCACTTCCTTGTAATATTT
>JAKOOI010000557.1 GCA_022701475.1 Weeksellaceae bacterium | reverse complement strand
AAGTAATCTTTCCCGGAATCTGGGCCTTTTCCGCCACTTCCTCATACGCCAGCCTGGAGTTCCTGATGTCTATCTTCCTTACGAAAAGGGGAAACTTCACGTCGCGGAGCTTTTTGCTGAACATATACCTTGTTTTTACATCGTCAGGCGGTGCAAGATCGTGATAGATATTACAGTTGATGCCGTCGATGATGATCCGGTCCAGGTCAATGCTCGTATTTTTTCCGATACTTGAGTTCCTGTCGGCGATATCAATGGATTTTATTCTGATGGTGTAAAGATCTTCTTCCACTGCAATCATACGGTTGAAGCGGGCACGTGAATATTTCGGAAGGAATGCAAAATCTGTAAGACGGGTCGTTTTTCCGGCATTTCTGATTCCTGCCACTTTAAGGCGGTAATATTTTCCGGCATCCACATCAATGTTCCCGGCAGTAATCAGGCGGTTTCCGATATGCAGGGGCATCGGTTCTTTCATCATATTCCTGTCGGTAGAAACTGAATTCAGCCTGACATTGAATTTCCCTACTTTCATTTTGGTTTTTCCGCCAGATTTCTGAGAAAAAGTTCCGTCCATTATATTGACAGCCCCCACGTAGGCCAGCAGATCGGGACCGGCTGATTTCTTCTTATTTTCATTTTTCTGCTTATGCGTAGCCGCAATGATCTCTATGTCGGGCCGGTACACATTGACTGCTGCCAGCTTCAGCCTGAACTGCTGTCCGGCAAACCGCGATGTATTCTTAAGGATCTCGATCTTCGGAACGGTAATGTTGAACACATCTTTTACCCTGCTCTTTCCGATGCCCTTCAACCGGACATCATCAAGAAGGATATCGGAATTGGCAGAAGATACTTTTTTTATGCTGACAGCCTGCAGGGGATCCGTCATGAAATAAATATTTTCAAACTCAATATCGTGGTCTGAAAAAGTGAAGGGAACTTTTTCCTTCACCGTATTTTTATCGAATACGATTTCCTTAAGTTTCAGCCGGAAGTTGTCTACCGAAGCGGTCTTTACCTTGTTTTTCTGCTGTACCAGTACTGAGCCCTGCAGGATGTCAAAGTTTTTGATTCCTATCTTAAGGTTGACTTCTCTGGGATTTTCCTTTACTGTTTTTTTCCCGGTTGAGGTTACTGCCAGCCGGGGTCTGGTGAATCGGGCGGTTTCAACGATCAGCGAATCCTGGTCGACGGTAAAATTTTCTGCCAGCAGCCTGTCGACTTTGAGGTCGAATACGTTTTTTGCATTGTACAGCGCCGGACTTTCAACAGGTTTCAGGTGAAAGTCATCGATACTCAGCTGTTTGTTTTTTGCATCGATCTTTCCGGCAAATACCTGGTAAAAATCATTCACGGTTACTACAACGTCCTGAGCACCGATTTTAAATTCCTTAAAAGCGACCGGCAGCTTAGAGGCATCTGCGCTCTGGCGGATATCGGTAAGCTTTACATTCACATTCTTTCCTTTGAAAACATCCTTTTTCGCTGCGTTGCGTACGAGGACATTGCCGTTGGTTACCAGGATGTTCTCAACATCGAAGCCGGTCTTTTTCTTTGCCTTGCTGTTTTTATTTTTAGGAGTACCCAGTGTAATCCTGACATCAGGATCAATGAGTTCTATATTTTTAACGTGGTAAGATTTGCTGAAGATTGCCTTCCAGATCCCGAAGTTCTCCACCTGCAGTTTTTTTATGCTCCCGTTGATCTGTGTTACGGAAGGATCTGCCGTCGGCTTTGTTTTCACTACGATGGATCCGGTAGAAATATTGCCTTTGAAAAGGTCGATATCGAAATCCTGAAGGGTAATCCGGTAAGGCGTCTTTTCATTGACCAGATCCGGAAGCTTGCGGTTAAGATAAAAATTCAGTAAAAAAGGAAATGCGAGGGCCAGGAGAACCAGGACTCCGAGAATAATCAGCACTGTTTTTTTCCATCTTCCGGTTTTTTGTTTAATTTTCGTTTCCATGCAACTAAGTGCTGATGATTTAAAATACAGATCAGCATTACTTAAGCTTATTTTCAAATCTTATTCCAATTCTTTGAATACATGGGAATTTTATTCTTTCATTTGTAAATGGCCACGAGAGAAAAGTCTGTTTTGCTGCTGAACAGTGCCGGTAGCCTTAAAGATCCAAAGGTCTCCACCGATGATCCGCATGGAAATTCCTGTTCATAGTAGAGGGTAACTCCCCTCACCCGGTGCATTGTTTATCCTGTGCATTTCACCCACAAATTCGCCGCCGGAACCGGATCTGTACGACCGGAACGCTTTTTCAGCAGGCCTGTTAAATTTAAATAAGCATTTAATTCAGGCATAAGACGGTTTTTTTATGATTTAACAAGCCAATGTTAGCTGCCGCCTTTTTCAAAAGATCAGTTCCGGTCTTCAGGACCGGCAACAGGCAGTTTCCTTCGGAGTCTTGTTTCCGGAGATCTGAAGAAGTATACGGCAATGTCCGCCGCTATTCAAGGATAAAACAGGAAATAGCCGGCAGTATAAACGATTACTTTATCCGGGAAATCCATCAGGGTAAGGCTTACGATCCCACCGGCAGACGGGCCGGATCTGTAAAGGTGATATTCCAGCCATGGCCATTGATGTCCCAGAAGGAATTATGATACATCCAGCCGTAATCCTGCGGCTCTTCATGCTGGGTTGCTCCGTGAGCTACCGCATTGGTTACCAGCCGGTCCACCTCTTCACGGCTGTTTAAGGCCAGCGCAAGAAGCACCTGCGTGGTACCGTTTTCAGGAAGCGGTTTTTCCGAAAACGTCCGAAAATATTCCTCCTCGATAAACATGACATACATGGTGTCTTCTTTCACCACCATGCAAAAAGCCCGCTCATCCGAAATAGCCTCGTTGGCGGAGAATCCCAGGGCGGTCCAGAATTTTTTTGTTTTCCCGATATCTTTCACCGGAAGATTCACATACATCTGACTGATTTCCATTGCTGTAATTTTTGGTATTGAACTTTACCCAAAAGTAAGGTGCTGCGGCGTAATCCCGCTTGCCTTAAGACAAGTTTTATATTTTCGGGGGATGCGAAACCAGTTCTTTGCGTATGCGGCTGAGCGAAGTATCGGTAATGCCGAGGTAAGAAGCAATCTGTTTCAAGGGTGCATAGCGGGCCACCTGCGGCTTCTGTTCCAGCAGGTTCAGGTAGCGCCTGGTAGCAGACTGGGTGAACATTTCTACGGAACGCTGCTTGCCGAGGAAGAGCTGCTGCGACATCCAGGCCCTTCCCCATTCCCTCATGTTCGGCATTTTGTGAAACAGTTCCTGAAAAGTTTCAAAATCCAGTTTCCAGCACTCACACCCGGTAATGCAAACGATGTTTTCCTGCGAAGGGATCCGCTGGAACAGGGAAGAAACCTCAATAATGATCTCATTTTCCGTAAAAAAATTCGTGGTCACTTCGTTTCCGTTGAAATCATTGACGAATGAACGGGCCAGCCCGTTCTCCAGGATGAAATATTCATTGGCCGTTTTCCCTTCCCTCAGGATCAGTTCGCCTTTTCTGAAGGTTACCTTCTGATGGGCCCGGAAAATTTCATCGAGTTCTTCATCGAGGAAGAACGGGAATTCATAAGCAACCTGTAAAACACTGCTGGTCATCACTTTTAATTTATTGCTTTAAAAATAGATTTTTTCTGCGATATAGGAAAATAATGATCAGGCTGCATTGAGATCCTGATTAAAAAATTACATTTTCATCTCATTGCATGTTATCCGGATCTCAAAGATCCCGGGAATGATGCAGCACTGCATCATTCCCGGGATCTTTGAGATCCAATCATTCATATCTTTTTACAGGTCTTTAAAGAGTAAAGGTCTGCACGCCCAGTGATCT
>JAKOOI010000545.1 GCA_022701475.1 Weeksellaceae bacterium | reverse complement strand
ATAAAGGCTCTGAACTTCCTGTCTTTATAAAAGAAATCTGTTTCTTTCAGGGTCTTCTCATCGGCAATCAGGAAGTATTCCAGCTGCATTCCGCGTTGGTGATCAAAAATATCCTGTATTCTTTCTTTAATCTCAGGAACTGTTATCACTCTGAACCATTCCTTTACTTTTATAAGGGCTTCATAAATGATCTTCGATGCTTCCCTGCGTTCCTTATCAAGCCGCTGGTTCCTTGAGCTCAGCGCAAGCCCGTTTTCTGCCCTGTAGATGGGAACCCCTTTGATATTGATCGGAAGGTTTTTCTTTTGGGTCATTTTCCGGATGATGGCCAGCTGCTGAAAGTCTTTTTCTCCGAAATAGGCATTGTCCGGCTTTACCTGCCGGAAGAGTTCTTCCACTACGGTTCCCACACCGTCAAAATGTCCCGGCCTGGATTTTCCTTCCATTTCATCTTCCAGCCCGTCGAAATCATACCTTGTACTTTCAGCTTTTTCAGGATATATATCATGGACTTCAGGGATATAGACGGCATCCACGAGGCCGGATCTTTCAAGAATGGAAATGTCACGGTTGATATCGCGCGGGTATTTCTCCAGATCTTCCGGATTATTGAACTGGGTGGGATTGACAAAAATTGAGGATACGACAAGGTCATTTTCTTTCCTCGCTTCACTGTAAAGGGATAAATGCCCGTCATGAAGGGCTCCCATAGTAGGGGCAAAACCGATTTTTTTTCCCATTTCCTTCTGTCTTTCAATGAAATCCTGAAGGATTTTCCTGCTTTTTAAAACTTCCATCGTTTATTGTAATAGAAATTCAAAAATACTAAAAATATCATATAATCGGGGCATGATAAGAAGTAGATTCACAATCCCCACGTGTGAATTTTCGTAAAAAAATGTTAATTAAATTAATGTTGGATGTTTTTTCGTAATTTTGCGCATTAAAGCGTTTTTACAAAAATTAGATAGAAAATTTATGCCGAATCAAAAAATACTGTACATTACTACAGAGATGTATCCATACCAGGAAGACACCAATATGGCTGCAGTGGTAAACAAAATGGCACTTAAGATGCACAACGAGGGCAATGATGTAAGAGTTTTTATGCCAAGATTTGGACAAATAAGTGAAAGGAAATTCCAGTTACATGAAGTAATCCGTCTTTCCGGGATGAATATTATCATCAATGATCTGGACCAGCCTCTTATTATTAAAGTGGCATCGCTTCCGGGGGAAAGGCTTCAGGTCTATTTTATCGATAACGAGGAATATTTTAAAAGAAAGCAGTACTACGTAGATGATAACGGCAATCCATTTGATGACAACGATGAAAGGGCTATTTTCTTTGCAAGAGGGGTGATCGAAACGATTAAAAAACTGAACTGGGTACCTGATGTAATCCACCTGAACGGATGGATGTCTTCGTTTGTGCCGATCTACCTGAAGACTTATTACGAATCCGACACGTACTTTAAAGATGCTAAAATCGTGCTTTCCTTATATAATGAAAAAGATGCAGCACTGGCTTCCGATATCGGAGAAAAACTGAAGTTTGATAATATTTCAGGGCTGAAAGCGTTGGATAATCCAAGTGTGAAAACTTTTGTAACGGAAAGCATGGACTATGTGGATATGGTGGTGAAAGGGGATGAGTTCCTGGATGAAGACCTGGACAAAGCCTTTAATGAGACCGCCACTCCGAAATCGGAATACCTGGATGTGGATTCAATCAATCAACTTTATTAAAAACACTTTTTTAATGATTCAAATACTTAAAAAGGCAATCACCGTATGTTCGCTGGTGGTTTTAGGAGGTGCAATGCTTTATAACTGTGAGCCGGATATTGATAGCCTGGGTGAGCAGCTGTTTTTAGGAAATGCAGCACAAGGTAAAATAGATACTTTGGATGTTGCTACTTTTAACATCAACAATAATGACTATATAAGAAGTGATGCTTCAAAGCTGGTTTATGCTCCACTAGGTGCCTTTAAAGAAGGCCAGTTTGGGATGCAGAGGGCATCTTATCTTACCCAGTTGAGATTATCCACCTATAATCCTGACTTCGGTACGGATGCAGTAGTGGATTCCGTAGTATTGGTAATCAAGCCTACTTATTCCACTAATCCCGATTCTATCAAGACTAAAACACTGGATGAAGGTTATACTTATAAAACAACTGCTGACGAAACGGTAAATGCCAAAGAGGTATTTACTACTTATCCGGTGTTAAAATTCGGAAAAGCTAAGAAAACGATGAATATTCGCGTTAATGAAGTGACTGAGTTCCTTAAAGGTTCTTCTGATTCTGTACAATCCAATCAGAACTTCGCCTACGACTCCAATCTGTTGGGGTCGAAAGAATTCAAGGGAAGCGTCAGTTCGGTAGCTATTACAAGGGATAGTGACGGCAGTGCCCTGTTTACAACAACTCCGGGAATCAGAATACCGTTGGACAAAACATTTTTTCAGAATAAAATTATTGCTAAGAAAGGGCAGCCTGAACTTCAGGATGCTTCCAACTTTATCAGGCATGTCAAAGGCCTTAGAATTTCCGTTGCGGAAGATGACGGTTACCTGTTTCAGTTAACGCCGAATACGATGGAGCTGATAATGTATTATAAAAATGGTACCGGAACTACCAAAACTCCTGCTACCTATGCCTTTGATTTAGGCTCTGCGAATACCCATATCGGTCAGTATGAATATAACAGAAATGATAGTGCACTTAAAAGTGCAGCTGTCGGCAGTGAGAGCAGTAGTGTTACAAAACTGTTTGTACAAGGGATGGGGGGACCTTCCGTTGGTGTGAAATTTCCTTTACAAACCATACAGGATCTCAGAAAACTGAAGACGGATAATAAGTCAGCGATCATCAGCGCTAAAGTAAGATTGTATATAGACCCGTCCTGGAAAAATGCCTACACAAAACCTGCAGCCTTTACCCTTTTACAGAGAACAAGCAATGACTACAACGTTTCTTTTACAGAAGATCTTTCCGCATTTGCTGCTTTACCTGGATTTTTACTTATCAGATCCAATTTAACCAATGACCGTCCCTATTATGACTTTGTTGTAACCCAATCTCTGAAAACACTTGTAGAGAAACAGGAAGGTAATGAAGCATCAGGTAAATATCTGAAAATAGATATAGGTGCTTTCTTAACGGATGCCAATAGTAATTTGGTAGGCCCGAAAAGTACTTCAAGATCTTATGATACTCAAAGAGTCGTTTTGGTAGGTGCCGATGCAACAAATATAACGGATGTTAACCGGGCGCAGCTTCTGGTTACTTACGGGACAAAATAAAATTTT
>JAKOOI010000538.1 GCA_022701475.1 Weeksellaceae bacterium | reverse complement strand
CGCTATCATGACGTCGGGCTAAAGCCCGACGCTATTGATTGATGAAATAATGACTGATGCTGAACCGCAACGGCAGCCTAGCCCGGATTGAGCGGCCTGTCTGAGCTCTTTTTACAGGAAGGCATGGACGCGGGCGTAAAAAAGCGAGTAGCGAAAGCCGGAAAAAGCTCCTGAAAAATACCCGGAATGTCACTTTAACAGGCAGCCTGCCCATCCGGAGTCCTCCCCTTTCAAATCAGGATATTGAGGCTGGCCGGCTGTACCTTGATATGGACCGGCGACTTGATTTTATTGAATTCCCCGTCGATATGCCAATTCTTGGTATTGACCCTGAACTCGATTTCGGAGACCGGAAGATAAGTAATATAGTCATCCTCCCTGAGTTTTTTGGTAAACATGCGAAAAGCGAAAAGCGGGGAATAGGCCAGCGGGAATTTCTTCACGAGCACCATATCCACCAGGCCGTCGCTTTTGCTGGCCTGCGGCGCAATATAGGCGTTGTTGCCGAACTGCCGGGTATTGGCGATGTTCACCATCAGGTATTTCCCGTTGTACTGTTGGTAGCCTTCACTGAAAAACTTCAGCTTGATCGGCTTATAGCTGAAAAATGTTTTCAGTGAAACCCGGATGTAGTTTTTGAATCCGCGGCTGGTTTTTTCAAATTCCTTCACCACTTTACCGTCGAATCCGGTTCCGGAAACGTTGATGGAGAGCAGGCCGTTTACGGTAAAGGTATCGATTTTCCTGGAAGATTTCGTTCTGAGCTTTTCCAGCAGCTCATCCAGGTTTTTGCTGAATTTGTTTTCATTGGAAAAGCCGTTTCCCGAGCCGGCCGGAAAGATGCCCAGGATTTTCCCGGTCCCGATGAGGTTCCGCGCTACAGTAGAAATGGTGCCGTCCCCGCCTATTGCCACAAAGACGTCTACCGTGCTGAAATGCTCCCGGATAAAATCGTCAGTCCCGGCAACGGAATCCGAAATATAAAACAGGGGATCTTTTACCTTTGTCTTCAGCTCACTGAGAAACGGATGGTAGTTTTTCTTCGCCGAAAAAGGATTGATGATAAAGGCCACGTTTTCCATGGATGCAAAATTAAAAAATGCTTCCGATTGGGAAGCATTAATATCCGTTAATTTTATAGTTATCAGAAAATTCATTGCGGATCCGTAAAATCAGAAACCTGCTGTATCAGCTGTCTGTCCTTCAGTTACTGTTGTATGCTCATCCTCTCCTTGAACTCCGGGTTCAGGCTGCCTTTCAGCTCCTGCCATGAGACCGGAATCACCAGGTCGCCGGCGGCAAAAGCAGCAATCTCATAGGGACTGTAATGAAAATACATGTTTTTATCATCAAAATAGAAGTTATCTGTCGCCGGGATCACGTCTACCAGCAGCATTTCGGAATTCTTAACATCATCACCATTATCGGTTGTTCCGCTTCTGATGGTATTGATGTTTTTCATCAGCAGCGCTTCCAGTTTGGTTTTTGACAGGGAAGTAATGTCTTTAAGTTCTACCTTCCTTTTGTTCTTCAGGTCAAATATCCTTTCGGAAAAGCCATAGTTGTCATGGGCACCCCCGGCGTAAGAACCCCAGGCATACTCAATATGAAGATAGCCGTTGGTATTGGATTTTAGGTTCATTCCCATATCAGAATACCATTGCTGCGCAAAAGTCATGTCCGAAAGGTAGTCTTTGGAATCCTTCCGCATTTCATTAAAATATTCGTTCTTATTTTTTTCCAGCAATGCCTGGAGCCCTGTTTTGGAAAAATCCTGTATCTTTTTATCCTGGAAGTAAATACTGTCCAGCAGTGCTTTGTCTTTGACACCGGGGAAAACCAGCATCCGGGAAGCATATCTGACGGCGAGTGAATCACCGATCCTGATGGAATCATTGATTTTTACTGAATCCACCGCAAACTTTTCTTCTGTACCGGCTTCAGCAGATGAAGCCGTGATTTGATTATCTGTTTTTTTGCAGGAAGTAACTGCCAGGAAAGCTGCCAGGGCAAGGATCGAAACTGTATTTTTCATAATGCTGATTTTCCTGTGGTCTATGCAAAAACCATTCAAAAGATGATTGGTTTCCGGTTTTTTTACGCTCCTATAATGAAGTCGGGCTAAAGCCCGGCCCTATTGATTGATGCAGCTCATTTAATTTGAACCTGAAATAAAATAATAGCCAGGCTAAAAAGCCGGAGGAAGAAAGCCGGATGCTGAAAATTCATTTTCGCAAAACAACGGTCAGATATCCTTTGTGAAAAATGATCATATGATCTCTTTTCAAGGTACTGCTTCTTAGGAATCCTTAATTACCTTTCTTTTTTTATTGTATTCAATACATTTACAACCAGTCAACTACAGCCAAAATCAAGTTGTGTTGTACACCAATACATTATACATTATACATTATACATTATACATTATACATTATACATTCATACACGATACATCCCAATTACTTCTTCACCAGGCTGATCACCTGATTTTCCTGTGTCGACGCCACCCCGAAAATCTGCCTGAAGGCCGGATAATACTCTTTGGGATAGTTGGAACTCAGGACTTTCATAGCGGAAATCACCTCAAGGGTATTGCCCTTCTGTTCGGCAACATAGCTGTACTCGATCTCTTTGTCATCAGTAACGATTTTTTTGCTTTTCGGCATTTCCTCAATGGTATATCCTTCCGGGATTTCCAGGACTACTTTTTTTATTTTATTGAAAGGCGAAGTAAAATCGATCAGGTACTTCCGTTCTTCCGTCTGGTCGAATTCATTGGAACTTTTGTTCAGGAAGAGCATGGGGTTGATGATGATTTTCTTTCCGATTTTATCAATCAGGTTTTCGGAAGAGAACTTCATGGTACTTTCAAAATCCCCGTTTTCCGTTACTTTGGAATCGATTCCGGTAAAGTCTACAGCAAAATTTTCCTTGTACTGCTTTTTGTACTTGTCTGCATTATCATCATAACTTTCCTTGGCAAACATGGCGTAGGTTCCGGTATCCCGGTCGGCATAGGTTCCGGAAATGCTGCCGTCGTCATTGATTTTTGCGGCTACGGTAAGATAGGTAAAGCTGGTCCTGGCATTCACCATAGACAGTTGCTGCACTTTGTCCCTGGCGAGCAGGATCCCGAACTGGTTCCAGTCGCGGGGCGGAAGCTGGTCTGCGGAAGACTGCCTTGAAGTGGCATCATACAGATGGAACCCGTCTTTGGTCTGTATGGCGGCAATCACCAGATTCAGGTGGGAAACATTGGGCGAGGCGATATTGATCAGCCCGTTGCTGACGGTGGAAATGGCCAGCGGATCTGCCTTGATGCCTGCTTCCCGCAGCAGCATGACCAGGAACAGGTTAATTTCGGCAGCATTTCCGGTTTTGGTTTCCAGCATTTTTTTGATGCCGTCTTCGGTGTAAAGACCGCGGTCCTTGTTCCAGGTAAAGGTATTTTTAACATAGCTGAAAATAGCATCGGCCTTATCCATCTCATTGGTAATGCCTGCAATGCCGGCCGGCATATGCTCTTTGGCCAACCTAGTTTTCTTGAGCTCGCCACCGAAATCCTCATTTTCATACAGCCTTTCCTTGATCTGTTCCCAGGAGGAAGAATACAGCTTCAGCTCCTTAAAGTTGGTGGAATGAAGCTCGGCACTGATTTTCGTGCGGTAATTCATATCGTTGTTGATAAACTTTTCCGTTTTAAAAGGCTTCAGGTTATCATATCCGAAACGGTAGGTCCTGTAGTTCACTCCGTACATCATTCTTTCTTCCACCTCGCGGTATTTGGGGTTCAGGAAACCGGTATAATTTACATTATAGGAAATACTGCCGGGGCTGTCGAGTACATATTCGGTGTACAGGGAAGGCGTGTTGCTCTCGATAATAATTTCGGGAATGCTGAAAAGGAAAGGTGAAGTGATTTCGTACTGGTATTCGATCACGGAACCGTTTTTCACATTGGGAAAGGCAAATTTGGTGATCGAAACATATTTGCTCTCTTTGCTTTTGTATTTCGAGCTTTTGTCCACCTTCGTAGCAACGGAAGCACCGTTTTCCAGATTATAGGTAAAGGCTTTCATTTTGGAAAGCATTTCCTGGTTGCTTCCGTTCTGGTACAGGGGAACTTCAAGGTTCAGCCAGTCTTCGGCTTTGTCCTTATCGTATATTTTCACCCGGTAGAACGCTTTTTTTACGAGGTTCCCGGTCGTATTATCTACACTGAAATGCAGGGATTTGTATAAAATTTCTGCAGGTGCATTTTCATCCAGTGAAGATTTCTGCCTGGAAAGATCGGCATC
>JAKOOI010000520.1 GCA_022701475.1 Weeksellaceae bacterium | reverse complement strand
GCTCCTGATTTAAATTCAAAATTCAAAATTCAAGGTTCAAGGTTCAAAGTTTAAGGGTTGAAGATTCAAGACAGGAATATCAATTTCATATCAATGCTCTGACCAGAGGAAACCGTATTCATTCTTTGATACTTTTTGCTTCTGTTTTTCTAAAGCCTGTATCTATCCATTTGTTTGTCTCTACCATGGATATTTCAGCATACAGTTTTAAAATCTTTTGTTTTTAAGATAAAAAAATCAGGTCAGCTAATTGCAGACCTGATTTTAAGAGATTGAATAGACCGGTAGGTGTTCTCAGACCTGGATAACGCCTAGATTGAATTTCTCCGTGATGGGCGCATGATCAGCTGCCTCAATGCCCATAGAGATCCATTTTCTGGTATCGACAGGATTGATGATGGCATCGGTCCATAAACGGGCGGCAGCATAGGTAGCTTCGGTCTGTTTCTGATATTTCTTTGAAATGGTATCCAGTATTTCATTATGTTCCTGTTCGGTAATTTCCTTACCCTGTTTTTTCAGGGTGGATTCCTGGATCTGGGCAAGTACTTTTGCTGCCTGTGCTCCGCCCATCACGGCAAGGTCAGCCCATGGCCAGGCGATAATGAGTCTTGGATCGTAAGCTTTTCCGCACATGGCATAATTGCCTGCCCCGTAAGAATTTCCTGTAATGACGGTGAATTTGGGAACTACTGAATTGGCCACGGCATTCACCATTTTGGCTCCATCCTTTATAATTCCGCCGTGTTCGGACTTTGATCCGACCATAAACCCGGTAACATCCTGAAGGAACACCAGCGGAATTTTTCTCTGGTTGCAGTTGGCAATGAAGCGCGTTGCCTTATCTGCAGAGTCGGAATAGATCACGCCGCCGAACTGCATTTCTCCTTTTCCGCTTTTCACGAGTTTTCTCTGGTTGGCCACAATGCCTACGGACCAGCCGTCGATCCTGGCCGTGGCACAGATAATGCTCTTGCCGTAATCCGCCTTGTATTCTTCATATTCGGAATTATCGGTCAGACATTTGATGATTTCATAGGTATCATACTGTTCGCTTCTGGCAGCCGGCATGATGCCGAATATATTCCCGGGCTTTTCTTTCGGAAGAGCACTTTCAATCCTGTCGAAGCCTGCTTTTTCAGTACTTCCCAGTGATTTCATAATATTCCTGATCCTGTTCAGCGCATCTTTATCGTCTTTGGCTTTATAGTCGGTGACACCGGAGATGGAAGAGTGGGTAGTTGCTCCGCCAAGGGTTTCGTTATCAATGCTTTCACCGATGGCCGCTTTTACCAGATAACTTCCGGCAAGGAAAATCGAGCCCGTTTTATCTACAATCATGGCCTCATCGCTCATGATCGGAAGATAGGCACCTCCTGCCACGCAGCTTCCCATAACGGCTGAAATCTGGATGATCCCCATGGCGCTCATTTTGGCATTGTTCCTGAAGATCCGGCCGAAGTGTTCCTTATCAGGAAAGATCTCATCCTGCATCGGGAGATATACGCCTGCTGAATCGACCAGATAAATGATAGGGAGCTTGTTTTCCATAGCAATTTCCTGGGCGCGCAGGTTTTTCTTTCCGGTAATCGGGAACCAGGCCCCTGCTTTTACGGAAGCATCATTGGCTACTACGATGCATTGCCTTCCGGAAACATATCCCATCATGACTACCACGCCGCCGCTGGGGCATCCGCCATGTTCCTCATACATCTCATAGCCTGCAAAAGCACCGATTTCTATGGAATCCGAACCTTTATCGAGAAGATATTCTATTCTTTCCCGTGCTGTCATTTTACCTTCATCACGGAGTTTCTGAAGCCTCTTTTCTCCGCCTCCTTTTTTAATTTCAGCCAGCAGTCGATTGATCTCGGATAATCTCAACCGGTTCTGATCTTCTCTTTTATTGAATTCGATGTCCATACAATTTTATTTTCCGCTTAAAGATACTATTTTTCGGAAGAATTCATATTGAATTAAAACAAATGTTTAATTAATTGGTATTCAGAAATTTGTGAAATATTTAACATTTTAATGTTTTGGTAGAAATAATATTTTTTCCTAACTTTACATCAGAGTGATAGAGATAACCTCTCTGTTGAATACTCTAAGTTCCTAGTTTATTTTTTTAATAGTTTATTATTTGAAGGCCCTGAAAGTTGAACAAATTTTCAGGGTTTTTTTGTATGCTGCTACCCTTACTTTATTTTGGCAGCTTCTACTTTTTTCACCTGTAATTCCCTGATGGAAATAAAAACCGGATTCCCCGATTTTAAGTTTTATATTTTACGCAAAATGTAAAAGCGATTTGTAAATTTGCACCAAATTAAAAAAGAAGGCGGATATGCACAAGTTAGCTCTTTTCAGATTGCACCTGATCGTATTTTTATGGGGATTCACTGCCATTCTGGGAAAGCTCATTCATGCCAATGCGCAGATTCTGGTTTTTTACAGGATGCTTTTTGCCTCAGTTTTCCTTTATCTGTATATCCGGGTATTCCGGAAGGAAAGCATCAAGGTTTCGAAGAAGATTTTCTTCCAGCTGGCTGCCATCGGTTTTTCCATGGCGCTGCACTGGTACTGCTTTTTCCACTCCATTAAAGTCTCCAACGTATCAATAGCGTTGAGCTGTCTTTCCTTATCTACGCTGTTTGCCTCGATTATGGAACCGGTCATCTTTAAGCGGAAGATTGATATTTCGGAAGTCATTATGGGAGTGGTGATCGTTGCCTGTATCCTTCTGATCTTCAAGGCGGAATTCAGATTCAAGGAAGGAATACTATATGGCGTGCTGTGTGCGGTATTCGGGACCATATTTTCGGTCTTCAACGGGAAGATGTTCGGGAAAACCAGTTCCGGTAATATTATTTTTTATGAGATTTTCAGCGGATGGTTTATGCTGCTGGTTATTTACCTGTTTTCTGGACAAATTTTTCAGATGAATGAAATAAGTTACCGTGATCTTGCGTTAATAGGCTTACTGGCAAGTGTCTTTACGGCATTCCCGATGCTGGAATCGGTCAACCTGATGAAATACATTTCGCCTTTCACCTTAATTTTAACAGTTAATTTAGAACCGGTTTACGGAATTATACTAGCTTTTTTTATCTTTGGGGAATCAGAACATATGAGCCCTGTTTTCTACCTGGCATCAGGCGTTATGATACTGGCAATCATTGTCAACGGATTTATAAAAGCTAAGAAACAAAAAACTTCACTTTAAGCATCGATCTATATGATGAAAAAATACCTTTTAGCCATATGTTCCCTGGCGTTTGGGATCTCACAGTCCCAGATCATCAGAAAATATTCCAACGAATTCCTGAATATAGGAGCTGGCGCACGGGGACTGGCCATGGGCGGAGCCGTCATTTCCAACCAGGATGACGTATATTCACCGATGTGGAACCCGGCAGGCCTCATGGGAGTAGAAAGAGACTGGCAGGGAGCTGCCATGCACGCCGAGTATTTCGAGTCCATTGCAAAATACGATTACCTGGCCTACGCAAAAGTACTGGAAACAGGAGTCTTCGGAGTTTCTGTAGTGAGATTGGGGGTTGATAATATTCTTAACACCACGCAGCTCATTGATACGGAAGGTAATATTGATTATGATAAGATCACCAAGTTTTCCCAGTCTGATTATGCAGCGATTCTTTCCTATGCATTCAATCCCGGAGGAAATCCGAATCTGGATGTCGGGATCAATGCCAAGATCGTCTACCGGAATGTCGGTAAATTTGCTAACGGATACGGTTTCGGTTTCGATATCGGGGCGATCTATAAGCTGGACAATGGGTTTAAAATCGGGGGTATGCTGAGAGATGCCACTACCACAGTGAATTTCTGGAGCGTTAACCAGAAGGAACTCTCCACCGTTGTCAACGGGGAAGAATTCAACCCGGCACCGAAAGACAAGATGGAACTCACCATGCCGAAGCTGAATGCGGGAGTAAGCAAGGCATTTGAAATCAACAGTAATGTCTATGTTCTGCCGGAAGCAGGAATCAACGTGGATTTTGCCAGAACGGCTGCTCTTCTGTCCACCGATTTTGCCAGCATCACACCGTATGCCGGTGCTGAACTCGGGTACCAGAAAATGATCTTCGTACGTTTGGGAGTGAATAGATTTCAGTCCATTACCGATATTGAAGATCTTACCAGAAAAGTCTCTTTCCAGCCGAGTGCCGGAATCGGGATCAAGTACAGAGGCCTTACCCTGGATTATGCCATTACCAATTCCGGAATCGGCGGATCCAATTTTTACTCCAACTTCTTTTCGCTGAAACTGGATATCGGACAATTCAGAAACGATTAAAATATACGATCTACATGAAAAAGATTTCGCTTGTTATATGTACGGCCTTTTCAATGGCTGCTTTCGGACAGAAAGTTTCAGATTATAAATACATTTCCCTTCCGGATACCTTTGCTACTTTCAAAGGAGAAAGCTACGGATTGAAAGAACTGCTGACCAGGACGCTGACGGGTAAAAACTATACCGTAATTCCTGCTGATAAGCTTCAGTGGCCGGCAGAAGCAAAAGATAATCCCTGCAACGTGCTGATGGGAGACATCATCAATGACAGCGGCTTCCTCAGGAATAAAGTTCTTGTGCAGTTCAAAGATTGTAATGATAAAACAATTTCTTCATTTAAAGGTGCTTCCAATATCAAGGACTATAAAGAAGGATACCAGGATGCATTAAAGCAGACTTATGCTTCCATTACGCCGGCAAGTCCTATAGTACAGACACAAACAAATAAACAGGCTGTTCAACAGGTGCAGGCTGTAACCAGTCAGCCGGCAGCAGAAAACTCTCCTGCGGCCGATTCTTCATCGGCTATGAAATTCAGCAATGGAAAAGCGGATTTCCAGAAAATACAGATGGATGACAGTCAGTTTATCCTGGTGGGTGCCAATAGTTCTTCACCTTATGCCACTTTCAGGGCAACTACCAAGAGTGATGTGTTCCGGGTAAAGCTGCAGAACGGAGATGCTACATTAGGTTACTACGAAAACGGGAATATTGTTGTAGAAATTCCCCTGGGGAACGGAAATTATGGGAGGGAAGTGTTTTCCAGAAAGTAGATTTCGCAGGTAATTATGACAGATAAAGAAAGGCGGCCGGAACTTCCGGCCGCCTTTTATTTTAGCTATTATTAAAAAATTCATACACTACTTTCGCTTTGCTTTTGCCTAAAATCTCTTCCAGGGTTTCCAGGTTGGCTTCTTTCACCCGTTTTACCGATTTCAGTTTGGAAAGGAGCATTTCAATGGTTTTTTCTCCGACACCGGGAATGCCTTCCAGCTCAGATTTGATGGTGGAATTGGTCCTTCGGGTTCTGTGGTGGCGCACACCGAAACGGTGGGCTTCGTCCCGTACCCTCTGAAGGATCTTCAGGGTTTCGGATTTCTTATCCAGGTATAACGGAATCGGGTCTTCCGGGAAGAAAATCTCCTCAAGCCTTTTAGCAATGCCCACAATGGTAATCTTTCCGTACAGTCCCAGCAGCCGGAGGCTTTTGACAGCTGAAGAAAGCTGGCCTTTCCCACCGTCTATCAGG
>JAKOOI010000518.1 GCA_022701475.1 Weeksellaceae bacterium | reverse complement strand
GTCATTCGCTTCAAAGCTCCACGTTTTTCTCTGCTTGGAATGGTTTTTCTCTGCTTTTTTAGCTTCATCCAAAGTAACGATTTCCACAGGTTCCCCTGAGGTTCTGGATTTGTTATAGCGTGCTAATTGTTCAGACGTTAAAACCTGGTCGTAGTTTTTACATTCTCCCGTTCCGCCGACAACATGATCTGCCGGAACATTCATATTTACTTTAAAGTTCCCGAAAACCAAGGCAAATTCGCCTCTTCCGGTGAACTGGTGGTTCTGCCATCCGTGGAAATCGCTGTAGACGCACATTCTCGGATACCACTGTGTCATGGTATAAAGGTCGTTCCCGTCTTCGGCGAAGTTTTCATAACCGCCGCGGCCGCCCATTTTGATCCGGTTCGGGATGTTGTAGTTCCAGTCGATTTTGAAGACCAGCTTTTCTCCTTTTTTCAGGACTTTCGGCAGGTCGATCCGCATCATGGTTTTGTTAACCGTATATTTCAATGGTGTTCCGGAAGCATCGGTTACTTTTTCAAGGTTAACGCCGTATCCGTTATCGGCAGCAGGAAGTTCTGTCGGGCGGAGCTGCTGGTCGTTGGACGCTTTCGGAAGGGTGGAAGAGGAGGGGAAATCTGCATTTTTTACCGTCGACTGCTGGTTTTCGTCAAGCTGTAACCAGATGTAATCCAGATCGTCGGGAGAATTGTTGTAATAGGTAATGGTTTCCGAACCTTTCAGATTCCTTTTGTCTTCATCCAGATACGCGTTGATGGTATAATCCGCCCTGTTCTGCCAGTAGCCGTGGCCCGGCGCGCCGGAGGCCGCTCTGTAGATGTTGGGTGTGGGAAGGATGGTTCCCAGCTGTTCGAACCGGTTTCCGTGGTTGCTCCCCGGATTGTTCTGGATATTTTGTGCGGTGAAACCTGTATACGCAAATACAGAAAGAGAAAGTATGGCAACTTTTAGTTTCATAACCGAAATTGTTTTAAGGATTTTCAAATATAATGATAAGTAGCTGAAAAATCGGAAATGTTTCAGCGTTAAAAGGGAATTCTTTCCAATGTCATTTTTAAAGACAGCGCAAAAACTCCGGAAGAGACAAACAACACCCAGTCTTTATGGTTTACTTTAAAGATTTTAAGCAGGATAAATAAGACGATCAGGATTCCGAAAACAATAGCAATCTGTCCCAATTCCAGTCCGATGTTAAATCCCAGAAGCGGTACGGCGAGGCTCTGGCTTTTGGCAATCATTACTCGTGCGGTGTTGGCAAACCCCATTCCGTGGATCAGTCCGAAGATTAAGGCTAAATAATAATTGGCCTTCATCAGCGTCTGCTTTTTATTTTTCATTAAAATATTATCAAGAGACGTCAGAACGATCGTCAGCGGAATCAGAAATTCCACCCAGGCCGAATTGATCCTTACAATATCAAAGGTGCTTAACGCCAAGGTGATCGAATGGCCAATGGTAAAAGCCGTGATCAGGATCAGGATCTGCTTCAGATCGTTAAAGGAGTAAACGGCAATCAAAGCCAGAACAAAAAGTTGATGGTCAAGCGCGTCCAGTGAAATAATGTGTTCCCAGCCGAGGTTGAGGTAAAATAAAAAATCCTGCATTGTTAAATGATTTTTTCGAAATGCGATGATACAAAATTTATTTTAACTTTGTGTAAAATTAACGGTATGATTGTCAATATAGAATTGGAAAATACGGCAGATTTTGCGTTTATAAAACAACTTCTGGAGAATATAAAAGGCATCAAGTCGGTTTCTGTAGAGCAGGATAACGAAATATATGAAGACGGTACCCCTAAATGGTTTATTGATAAGCTTTCTGAATATGCCGACGGTCTTGAAGAGAAAGATATGATTTCCGAGGAAGAATTTTTTGCAAACGCCAGAAAAAAAGTATGCGAATTATATTCTCGGAAATAGCCAGCCGAAGTTATGTAAACATTATTGAATTTCTTTCCGAAACCTGGACTGAGAAAGAAGTCGGCCTGTTTATCGATGAAGCAGAAAAGGTGGCCGGTACATTAAAAGAAGGTAAATTTAATTTATATCAGAAATATTCTCATGATGTACGTTCTGCACTGATCGGTAAAAAACACGTCCGGATGTTTTTCCGTAAGGAAAATGACGATCTGATAAAAGTCCTTCT
Source organism: Weeksellaceae bacterium (assembly GCA_022701475.1). Classification (GTDB taxonomy): domain Bacteria; phylum Bacteroidota; class Bacteroidia; order Flavobacteriales; family Weeksellaceae; genus Chryseobacterium. Next base: position 921 of record JAKOOI010000518.1, on the reverse strand, counting down.
TTTCTTTGATATACGGCAGGATCCGCAAAAAATTATTGACTTATTACAATGAAAAAACTGCTTTTCTTTTTTTCTGTTTTATTGATATTTTTTTCCTTTACAGGAAGCAAACATCCCTATCACGTAGGTTCGGTAGAAATCAATTATAACCAGAAATCAAAGACTTTTGAAGTTACCGGACGTTTTTTTCTGGACGACCTGGAGAACGGGTTAAACACCAAATATGGGAAATCCCTGCATTTCAATGATCCGAAATTTAAATCTCAGCTCAACGAACCCCTGAAAAATTACGCCGTCGAATATTTTAAGCTGAAAGCCAACAACAAATTCCTGAACGTGAATTATGTGGGCTACGAAGAAGACCATGAGTCGGTCAATGTTTATCTTGAATCTGAAAAGATCGAAGCTCCTAAAAAAGTAGAAGCTGCGGTGAGTTTCCTGTATAATTTATTTGATGACCAGATCAATATTGTGCATATCATCGTGAACGGAGAACGCAAAAGCGAAAAGCTGACCTATCCGAACCGGTATTTGTTTCAGCAGTTTTAGATCAGTTTTCCAGTTGCAGCAGGGCATGGATTCCTTTGGCATGCTCCATTAAATCGGGAAAAAAATCGTCATAACATTCCTGAAGAAAATCTTTATTTTTCAGAAAAGCTTCATGAACGGGAATATCCGTGTTTAGATATTTAGCTTTATTAAGCACATTCCGCATGCTGTAGCCGATGTTTTTATCGTACCGGTAGTTGTACAGCCAGTCGCCTTCTTCCATTTTTTCCAGCATTCTCTTAAAATTTTCAGGCAGGTATTCCTGATGCTCATTCAGGATCCGATACACTTTCAAGGAATGGTTTTTCCAGTCCTGCAGAGAATGCAAATTCAGGTCGTTGGCTACAAAGTAATCCATTGAAACATCCACAA
>JAKOOI010000494.1 GCA_022701475.1 Weeksellaceae bacterium | reverse complement strand
CGTAACACCTTCGGTAACCGGTGATATCTATAATGCGAATTATATAAGCTACGGGGTAAGCTCTATATGCGGACATTCTGTATGTACTGACAATTCGGTTACTGCCAATCTTTTTCCTGCTGGTGCTTCTGGCCTTAGCGAAATCAAAATATCTTTCAGCAGACCGGTGACCAATATAAGGTTAATTATCTCAGGGCTGTCGGATGATGAGATTTTTACGGTGACCACCAATGCAGGCAATCCCGTGCTATCCTCCTGTTCTGGAATTACCTTATCCGGCAATACCTTCAGGGGAAGCTCCACAATCCCCTCAGCATATGAGATTAATATAGGCGGACGCTGGTACAGTTCCCTTACCCTGAGCACTTATCAGGGATCCGTGCTTACTGGTTATGGTTATGGTGCCGCATCGTCCTATTAGGAACAGGACATAAAAATGATATCAGTGTCCCATAGGAAAGAATTAAGGGAACAAAAACAGGTCTGCCCCTGTGGCTTGCCAATGATCCGGACACGAGCTGAAAAACAGTTTATTATGAATACAATATACCCGGCGGAACGCCGCCCTATCGCCTTTACGTCAAAATTTAGGGCTGCATGGATAAGCTCTTCCGCTCCATGCATTGCAGCACATAAAACAGATCCGGTTTCCGGGAAATCGTCTGCCGGTACCACCCGGGGCAATCCTCCTGCCCTCTTCCGGAATACCTCAGATACCAGGACCCTCAACAGCGGAATACCGGTGAAGGCAGATGCTGCCTGGAATACCGGGACTATGGTGCCAGGTTGTGGTATCGATAGGAAAACAAGCGCCCGCTTCAGTGGTACCGCTTATTTTGTTATGAAAAAGCCCACATGGCACACCCATCCGCAAGGTACCGCACGCGAAAATGGAGATCCTGATACGGTCCATAGCGCGTATACGGCAGAGTCCCGTAGGTTGTCTCTAAATAGGGATCCTGATGATCCGGGATCCGGTTTCCGGATCTTCATCGCTCCCGTTAAACCAATGAAGAAACAAAAGAAAAAGACTGCGTTCCGGCAGGTTGTGGACCGCTCTTTCATCAGGACGGCTTGGCTGTTGGCCATCACCATGTGCTCCTGGACCTTCGCCCAGATGCTCAGGCCGGTAGCCAGGCAGGTACAGGATTACCATGACCGCCGGGTACCGGTACAGCGTTATCATCTTTTTACCCCGGATAACGATACCGGCAAACATTCCGGATACCGCAAAGCAGCAACGGATATTACCGTCATAAAACTGGTTCCCGGGGAGCTTAAAAGGCTGTTGCACGAAAAGCCGGATTTTATTGAGATCACCTTTCCGTACCGGGAAACTTCCGCGGTAACCGTGGAACTCTACCGCCACCGGCTGACCACCGCCGATTTTCTGCTGACCACCGAAACCGGGAAAGCCCTTTCTTACACTCCCGGCGTCTACTATCAGGGCATCATCAAAGGTGAACCCGGCTCGGTAGCAGCCTTCAGCTTTTTTTCCGGAAATATCATGGGCGTGGCCTCATCTCCGTCATCCGGAAATATCGTCCTGGGAAAAACAAAGGACGCCAGCGACTATGTGAGCTATACCGATACCGCCTTAACCGGGAAAAATCCTTTTGCCTGCGCGGCCGACATCATTCCCGAAGGCCCGCAGGGAAAAGCGTACGCTGATCCTGCAGCCCTGAAAGATAATGAGGCAAAGGTCACCGAAAAATGCATACGGATCTATTATGAAATAGGCTATAAAGCCTATCAGAACAACGGGTCCGATGTGTATGCCACAGCCGACTGGCTCAGTGGGATCCACAACAATATTGCCACGCTGTACTATAATGACGGGATCAAAATTTCCCTGAACGAAATCAGGATCTGGACAACCCCGGATCCCTACACCGGTACCTACAGTGACAATCTTGCGGATTTTCGTACCAACCGGCAGGTCTTTAACGGGGACCTTGCTCATCTGGTGAATTGGCCCGCCACCACCAGTATCGCTTACGTGAATTCCCTTTGTACGACTTACCGGTATGCCTACTCCGCCGTAGACCAGACGTACCCCCAGATACCGGTCTATTCCTGGACCATCCATGCCATGACCCATGAAATGGGGCACAGCTTCGGCTCTCCCCATACCCATGCCTGTGCCTGGAACGGCAACAATACCGCGATTGACGGCTGCGGGCCCCTGGCGGGAGCTAATGAAGGATGTAACGGCCCTGTTCCCGCCTCCGGAACGATCATGAGCTACTGCCACCTGGTTTCTGCCGGCGTCAACTTCAGCAACGGATTCGGGCCCCAGCCCGCCGCCCTGATGAGGAATATCATCGATTCCAAAACCTGCATCGGCACCAACTGTACTTCCGGCTGCGCCGCTGCCGGAAACATCGTACCCAATACGGCTTTTGTTTCCGGAGACATCAACAGCTGCACCACCTGGGGGAATCCCCCCGCGATTTTAAGGAATATCCAGGATACCAAAACGGTGAATACGGGGGTTACCGTCACAGCCAATGAAAACTGGAGCACCAAAGCCATGAACCTGGTCGGTACCGGCGCCATACAGTTTCCCGCCTCCCATATCCTTGATTTCACCACAGACCAGGGTGCCGATAAATCCTGCGGATGCCCCTGACCCGATACCCCGGATATTCCCATTGGCAGAAAAAGCCCTTCCGGCAGGACGGGTACGGTAGCCGATGACGCAAGACATAGAGTCCGGCATTTCAGAAATCATCATAAAAAACAACTTACTAAGCAGCTGACCGCTGTTTAAAATCAGAATGTTAAAATTCAAAAAGTAGTATTTAATTATTTCAACTATTTATATGTACAACAAGACAAAAACGAAGACAACAGCGAAAATGAAAACCAACCTCTTAGCCCTGGCCCTGATCCTGATTTCCATAGGCAGCCGGGCCCAGTCCGTAGCAGTGATTTCCCGCGAAAAGCTATTCCCGCAGCTGAAAGGCTTTACGGAAAAACAGGCTGCTTCCGATACCCTCCGCCAGCAGCTCTCCCGGGAAGTCCAGAAACAGCATGCCGACCTTCAGAAAAAATACCAGGACCTGATGCAGCCCTATGCCCCGAAGCAGAACGAAACCCGCGAAACCCTGGAAGCTAGGATGAGCAAGGTAGACCAGGAAAGGCTGAAACTGCTGGAGGAAGAACAGAAGCTGCAGGACACCCGCATCAACAGCTTCAACCGGCAGCTGGACGAGCAGTATGCCCGGGACCTGAAACCCTATATGACCCGGGTGGAAACCGCCCTTCAGCAATATGCCGAAAAAAACAAAACCGATATGGTATGGTACCTGGAAGATATCCGGAAAGCCGTTCCCTATTACAATAAAGCCCGGGATATCACCACCCTTATTGCAGGTATGGTGAACAAAGCAATCGCGAAAGAATAGAACCGAAGGCCCTCTGAAAGGGCCAGCCGGCCATCCGGCGCAAAAGAATAACAGGTAAACCATACAACCGCTTATAAAGCGGGGATCCATAACAAAGAGCATAGAAGCTGTCCGAAAATCCGGGCAGCCTCTGTTGCACCACCGGGCTCCATCCTGCACTGTATAAAACGCCCCTGAGGGCCTTCACCCGTGTGGAGCGTAGATTTTGGGTTAAGTTAACGTGAATTCGACAGCACTTCATTTATTTTCAGACGGTTATTGAGGCGGGGTCCAAGAATCAGATGAACAAGTCATGACTTTATATAGAATTCCTTTTTAATCAGCCTGAAAACCGATTGTATCTGATCATAAACACTTCTGATCTGATCTGATCCTGACAAAAGGAATTTCCGGTATCCGGATTGCCCATCAGCCTTGCCATCCGGTCTCTGCTTCGGGTTCACATTAAATGAGTTGCATCAATCAATAGGGGTCGGGCTTTAGCCCGACATTATTATAGCGGCATACATGGGGCTTTAGCCAAAACTTATCCGCATTTGGTTGAAGCCGGATCATCAGGCATCCCGTAATAAATGGGCTGAAATCAATCCTATTAACCATATACCTGATTTACATCGAGCTCACGTTAAGTTAATTGCCGCCTGCTCACCTGATCTTTTCTCCGGGTTTACGTGATCATAATAAGCTGCCCATTCCGGTCCTCCGGGGCGGGTGTAATACTCCGCAGGACTATGATCTGCGTAGAAACAGCAGGCAGAATAATAAGCATGCCGGAGGTATGCTGTTTGTTAAGCCATCCCAACCGACCCCCTATTGATTTGCCTGGATTTGTATAAAAATTCCTACAGGAACATCTTAAACATCCTATAAGCTATCCTTTTGCAGCCCACTGATTTAAGGTTATTTTTGACTCCGTAAACCGGCACGCCACATGATATACCGGCAGGAGATCTGCACAGCCTGGAGATGAAATACAACCGTATATGTTCCCGTTCCGGATGCCATAACAGAATACCTATGAGAAAAAAACTAGGGCCCGGGACCGCAGGGCTGATGATTTTTACCGTAATGCACGCCCAGATCCAGGTCAATAACGGACTGACTTTCGGTATTACCGGTTCCAATGCCATGATCGACGGAAGCGCCGGGTTCAGTACCCAGTCCGGTGCCGGCCCCTATACCGGAAAAGGAATCATCATCCCTTCGGTAGACCTGGTAAACTTTCAGTTTGCCCTTACGGCAGCCGGAACAAGTTTTCCCACCTGGTTCGACGGGATGATCGTATACAATAACGCTACCGGAACCACCCTTACTGCCGGAAACCGTTCCTCTACCGCCGTTTCCGTAACGCCCGGGTTTTATTATTTCTATAATCCCAACGGCGCCGTCAATGCCAATGTCACCGGCGGGCAGTGGAAACCGATCGGCGGAAACAGCATCACCGTTCCTCAGGGCAATGCCACCACCGGAACCGTAATTGCCATTAACGGACAGATGACCGTTGCCCAGCAGATCACAGCCCAGATGACTGCCGATTTCACGGTTCCTGCAACCAATGTCCCAATGGTCATCGGTAACCTGAACCGCGAAATCCTGGACAATGAAAACCGGTATTCAGGGTCTGCCACCGGCAACTCCTTTAAGGTATCCGCCAATGGCACCTATGAAATTATCATCAATGCCCAGCTCTCCAGCGCTAACGGCTCGTATCCGGTAATCGGCCTCTGGAACGATACCACGGGCAAATGGATCTCGCGCGTGAATGATACCTTTTCGGCTCCTGATGGAGGCCTGCAGACCTATACCCTGATCAGTTCCGCAGACCTGCTTGCCGCCGATACGTATTCCTTCCGGATGGCCAACAGCTGGGCGGGGATCACCCTCGCCAGCCAAAGCTCCGGAAGTACGGGATCCGGCCCCGTCAGCCAGTTTTCGGTAAAACGGATGAGGTAGTTACCAATTATAACTGCAAACCGGCAAATTCTCTGAAATAACAGCAATAAATGATACACAACGATATTCTGCTTTATATCCTTCTTAGTACGGACGCTTGAGGAAATACCAGGATGTAGAATATAAACTGACCTACAAAAAAGTAATATATAAAAACACATAAAAATGAGAAAAAAGATACTTTTCAGAATACGTTCTATGGAAATGGGAGGGGTGGCAAAAGTCACACTAGATATTATAAAACATATAAACCCAAAAGAATTTGAACCTCACCTGCTTATTACTATTGGCCAAGGGGAACTGATTGATAAAATCCCTGAAGGAATACATGTCATCATACTAACAAAAGGTAAGCAGTACATGTCAGATAATAAGATCATCCGTTTTTTTCAGCTTGCAGTCCGATATATGAAGATTCAGATGTATTACCGGTTTCCCGGTCTACTAAAAAGAAAGATCCGTTTTATCCCGGATATAGAAGTAGCAGCCATGCACTCGTCTTTAGCAGGACTTGTAAACAGCCCTTTTAAACAGTCAAAGAAAATCAACTGGTTCCATTCCGACCTGTCTCACCATCCTCTGAAGTTCGGAAGATCTATCGCTGAAATGATGAACAGATGTGATGTAACCGTTTTTGTCTCTGAGAGTAGCTATAAAAACGTAGAAGAATTCACAGGAATACGAATTCCCAAAGGAGTGATAATTAGGAATGCGTTTGATCTTGAAAATATTATTACAAAAGCAGAAGAAAAAATTGAGGATCCTGCTGAACGGATGATCATGAACAGGACGAGCCTCTTTGTATCGATAGGAAGGCTATGCTACCAGAAAGGATATGATCTTCTGCTTGATGCCCATATTGAACTGATAAAAGCAGGTATCAAGCATCATATTGCTATCATAGGCGGGGGGCCTGATTATCTGACGCTAAAAGAAAAGATCAGGCTGTTTAAAGTGGAAAACACTTTTTTTCTTTTGGGAATGAAGAAAAATCCATACCCCTACATTACGGCTGCCGACTTTTACATTCAGCCTTCGCGATATGAAGCCTATCCCCTTGCAGTGGGGGAAGCCCTCATTCTTAATAAGCCTGTGATCAGTACAGATGAAGGCGGTGTCCGGGAAATGATCCGTCATCGTGAGACGGGTATCATTACCGGTACAGACCCTGAAAACCTGATGGCAGCTATGATAGAAATTCTGAACAATAAAGCATTGATCCTGCATATCCGGGAGAGACAGCAGGAAATTGATTTTAACCGGCATAATGCAGATGTCCGGAAATGTCTAAGCCGCCTGTTTAAGTTTTAAGCATAATATCTTTTATTGCTGAGATTCAAATATCAGCTTCTTGAGTTATCAGAAAAACCCAAAACACACCCTATGAACAAAAATATTTCCACTACCGGCCTTACCGCCGGCATCCCCCTTCCCGGCATGGCCCGGATGGTTGGCCTTGAGATCATCATCGAAGGCAGGATCATCCGCCATTTCAAGCATTTCCGTCTGGAGCAGAGTGCCAGTACCCATCATTCTTTTGAGCTGACCCTTCCCCATGATGCCCTGGGCAATATCCAGGACCACCGGCTCAGTGAAGCACAACACTTTCTCGGCAAGCGCATCACTGTGATCTTCCGGTACAGGGACACCGAAAATGACAGTCCGGAACGTACCTTCGTGGGTGTCGTTACCCGGGTGGCCTTCAGCCAGGAGCAGATGAGCCTGGGCGATATTGTCCTTAAAGGCGGAAGCCCTACCCTGCTGCTCGATGCCGCTCCCCACTTCCAGAGCTTCGGCGGGGAAAAACCGGTGAACACCGCCTTTATCGCCCAAAGCATTATCAGCCAGGGCCTCGGCTTACAGAAGTTCGATGTCCGGATCGATACCCAAAATAAAAGCTACATCAGCTACAGTTCGCAGTATAACGAGACCCACTACAATTACCTGGCAAGAATTGCCGAGGCCTACGGCGAGCAGTTTTACTATGACGGGGAAATCCTCCACTTTGGGAAGCTCCCGCCCCATGAAAAGCCGCTGATTCTGACTTATGGAAGCAGCGTGAACAAAGTACAGGTTGAACTGAATGCCACTTACACTCAACCCAGATATTTCGGCTATAACAGCAGCAGGGATAAAAAAATGGAAGGCATCGGGCGGATGGTGAAGCATCCGGGTGAACTTCCCGGGCAGGCTTACACCTTGAATCAGGACATTTATAAAACCGATTCTTTTGTTCCCGTTCCCTTTGCTGCGAATGTGGAAATGGATGTAGATGACGCCCAGCAAAGCTCCCGCGGCAGCGCGGCCACGGAAGTCCTTTCCGTTTCCGGCGAGACCATGATCCCTTTCCTCTACCCGGGATGCGTGGCCGACCTGGAAATGAGAAAACCCGATTCCAACACCACTTCCTATTTTACCCGGATCATGGTTACTGAAGTGTCCCATGAAGTGGATGCCCGGGGAAATTACCACGGACACTTTAAAGCCATCGCCGAAGGGACCGGATTTATGCCCAGGCCGGAATTCACCGTTCCCAAGGCAGACCCGCAGGTGGCTACCGTCATTTCCAATACCGATCCCCGGAGCCAGGGCAGGATCCGTGTCCGGTTCCAGTGGCAGGCCGGCGGTTCTTCCACCCACTTCATCCGGATGATGAGCCCCGACGCCGGGGGAACCGGCAGCGTGCAGCAGAACCGCGGATTCGTAGCCATACCCGAGGTAGGCGATCAGGTGATGGTGGGATTTGAATACCGCCATCCCGACTTCCCTTTCGCCATGGGCGGGATGTTCCACGGGAAAAACGGCCGCGGCGGAGGCGTAGACAACTACCTTAAGTCCATACAGACCCGAAGCGGCATCAAAGTGCTGATGAACGACCTGGACAAAAGCCTTACCATTGAAGATCCCAGCGGGAACACTTATTTCATGGACGGGAAAGGCAATATCCGCATAACGGCCCCGGGCAATATGGAGTTCAGCGCCGGAAAGGACATCATCATGAGCTCCGGGAAAAACCTGGAAGTAAAGACCGGCAACAGCATGGAGTTCATGTCCGGCAACCTGGCCGCTTTCCATATGATGTCGGGCGCCGTATTCTCTACCCCGCTGATGGAAATGTCCGTACCCGTGCACCTGAACATCCAGAGCGGGAAAACCAGCCTGCTTTCCGAAGAGGAAACCACCATCCAGGGCAAAACCACCCACGTTGCCGGGATGGAAAAGCTGATGATCCACTCCGAGCAGGAGACCACCGTCAACAGCAAGGGCCAGACCCATGTGCTGGGCAAAGACGGCAACAGCCATTCCAATACCCCCAGGGATTATGCTCCACTGGAGAAGAAAATGGACGGAAGATGCCTGGTGCACTTCCGCCCAAAAACAACCTGGAACGGTATAGGCTATGGCTTCGACTGGGTGAGAGCCGGAGATACTGACTTACCGGGCGATAAGGATTACAGGGAATTTACAGGATGGATGGATGAAAAAAATTTTATACGGGATGAAAGAGAATATCTAAAACTGATTTCAACTTTTCGCAGCTATACCTTTGATTATATAGACGCCGGGGGAAAGGTAACTTCAGTGTCCTATGCTTTTCCCTATCTGTCTTTGTATCCAAAAAGTTATTTCAGAAAAAGCAGAGGAGCGGAAATAAAAAAGGAGTCCGTCTATACCAATACCCATGCTGATCTGGATCTTATGGTAGATATTAAGCGTCCTGTAGACAGTATAAAATTTAAGTATGACACTCATAAGTTTGCCATTGTTCACGATCCTTTCCCTTTATCCGTTGGTAGTCATAAAATCAATGCCAGCATTACATGCCTTGAAGAAATTGAGAACGATTTTATTATAGAAGTAGATGCAAAATATAAAGGCCCCGATGGAAAAACCCGGAAAATCCTGGTGGGAGGAGTGGTAGTAAAAGCAAATAAAAAAAGATATGAAGCTCCTGTTGTTTTTGTAGAGGTGAAAACCGATATCGGTAACGGCAAAACATTTGGTGAGATCTGGGCACGCGAACATGAAGCTCAGACCTATCTGAATCAGGCGCTGATCAATCCGGTTTTTAAAAAAACCGTTTCTTTGGATTGTAGTGTTGATTTAGATACGGCAAGCGGAATAAAACATAATCGTCAATCAACGATCAATGCCTTTGCCACTATAAATAATAGTTTTACGTATGTATTTGATGTTGACACGCACGGCAATCATCTTATGAAGTTCCTGGTAGAGAACCTGGAAGAATCCTATCAGGGTAAATATAATGATATCATAAAGGTATTCGTGATTAATGAGAAATGTGACCAGGCAGTCGGTTATGCATTGTTTCAATACAAAGCAGCCATACTTTTCAAAGGAGGATTTGATGCGGATAGCCGGAACGTTACTACCCATGAAATTATGCATGTACTGGGATTACCGCATACCTTTGATCCTGAAAGCCCTTTTATTTTCAAGCAATATTCCACCGATAACATTATGGATTATTCTGACACTGCAGCAGACTTCAGCCTGCGCAAAAATGTATATACCACTACCCATTGGCAATGGAAAATCATGCAGGAAAATGCAAAAAGAGAAAAATCCTCCAGCGCATTTTTCAGACATCCTGAACCGATGGTGTTTCTAACCCTTTAACGTAAACAACCGACTATACATTTTATTAATATGAAAACAGAAGATTTTACCAGACTTGTAAATCCCGGTACCGAATATTTCGATATCCGGAAATTCTATGACGGCAATGAACAGGGCCTCACCCGCGTACACAGAGACGGACATGGAACTGTATTGAAAGAAGGTGCCGGCGAAGAAGGAAGCTGGTTTGCCACGTACATCACCCGTGCAGGAAGCTGCTTTTCAATATATAAGGAGTATGGCCCTACAGGTATTATCAAACGCAAATGGGTCACCTTCCGCAACGGAGGAGCCGTTGTGGGAACAAGGTATGTATTTGATTCCAACGGAAAACCGGTTTCTGCTGAAAATGAGGAAGAAGGATTCCTTTTCACTCCTCATCAGGTGCTGCAGTTCTGTGAGGAGAATAAGATCGACCCCTTCTCCGATAATACCTGTATCGAGCGATTCATTGAACGCCGGGAGCACACCTTCTACTATATCATCCGGTACAGGGGAGAATACGAAGGGAAACCCGGAATCATCGTTATGATCCTGAACGGCAGGGACGGAATCTCTGAACGCGTCATCCTCCATGCCGGAGGCAGGCCGGGCAAAATCATGTATGAAAGGGAAAAACCGCACTGAACTGAATACGTGGCGAAAAATAGCTTTCTGCTGAATACATGCTGTCCGGCACAATGAGGCAGCATGAAAAATAAGGAATACCCTAAAAATTATCCCTATGCCCGCAAAAATAACAGAACAGGCGCAGCTGAGCTGCGACAAGGGGTCCTCCCCCGGCAAGCTGTCAGTTACCAGCCAGCAATTCTGCAAAGCCGGTAATAAACTGATCGCTACCGAAAAAGATAAAGAAGCCGAAACCAATATCCCTGCCTTCGGGACGTGCAGCATTACTCAAAAAAACTGCAAGCCTCAGGTAAGCGCCTGGATGAATACCGCTGCCAAAGATACCATCAACGGATCAAAGATCCTTACCCGGCAGAGCTTCTGCACCTGCTCCCAGGGCGGAAAGATCTCCGTAAGCGATAAAGGACATACTGAAAACCATGAGGTAGACTGAAAACAAGATCTTTAGCAAAAACATAACCATACGGCAGGATCGTCCTGCCGGATCTAAAACCCTATAAACATTTTTATCTTATGTCCGTA
>JAKOOI010000434.1 GCA_022701475.1 Weeksellaceae bacterium | reverse complement strand
TTGAGAATGACACGGAATGGTTTTGGGACACGGCATTTCTGTAGATCTCATCCTGCCAGTCGGTATTTCCGCCATGGTCATACGCTTTGTTGATGCCGGCAGCCCTGTATTCATCGGCCGTAAGCAGATCCAGTTTCCTGATCACGGAGGAAAAGCCCAGATAAGTATCATAGGTAAAAAGAGGATCTCCCTTTTTACCTTTTTTAGTCGTGACAAGAACAACTCCGTTTGATCCCCTGGCTCCGTAAATAGCTGCAGCAGATGCATCTTTCAATACAGTGATAGACTCAATATCGGAAGTATTCAGAAAGTTCAGCGGATTCTTGGCCTGGGCATTTCCTAACCCGACATTCGGTCCGGCAGCACTTACGGGATCATTATTCAGGGGAACGCCATCGATGACGAAAAGGGGTGTGCTTCCGCTCCGGATGGAACCGATTCCCCTGATGGATACATTGATTCCCGCACCGGGCTCGCCGCTTGACTGTACAATACGCACCCCGGCGATTTTTCCCTGCATCAGGTTGTCTACGGAGATATTCATCCCGTCCCTGAAGTTTTCCGCTTTCAGCTGGCTGATTGCGCCGGTAAGGTCTGATTTTTTCTGGGTCCCGTATCCTACCAATGTTACTTCTTCAATGGAAGTAGCCGATTTTTTTGACCTGAGGCTTACCGAAACCGAAGTTCCTGTAATCTGCATCTGCTGCGTCTCATAGCCTTCGTAGGAAACAGATAGCGTCTGCCCCGCTACAGCTTCGATACTGAAGTTTCCGGAAGCATCGGATACAGCAGAAACCCCTGTTTCCAGCACGGTGATTTTCGCGCCTTCCACTGCTGAGCCATCCTGATCCGTGACAGTTCCCGTAATGGTTTCACCGATATGGTAAGATACGGAACGGAGTGCCGTATATCCTCCGGCATACACCTGATGGCCCGCCAGAAAAAGTAATGCAACGGGAATTAGTTTTTTAACCGTAAAAAAATTAAATTTGTGATACATATCATTAAGTAAAGTAATTGCACGACATTACATTGCCTGATGAAAAATTCCGCTGTTGTTGCCGCAACGGCGGTTTCTCGTTTAAGCACGTTCGTTTTTATTTCGGCACACAAAGTAAAAGCATCCTGTACGAAATCATTTTAACCCAATATTATTTTAAAATCAAAAAAACATCAATGCTCTCAAAAGTGAAAATAAAGCCATCACATAATCAAACAGTTGCAGGAAGCCATTTTCCGGGATTCACATAACCTTAAAAAAGAATTAACACCATTTGTACAGAAGGATGCCTATAGCCTCATTAATTTTACTTTTCAAAAATGACGTTATGAAAAAGGCTGTTCTGATCTGTGCAGGTCTTGCTGCGCTGGAATTTTTCCCGGCGCAGGTAAAAAGGCCGGATGATAGAAAGATCAATGAAATACAGGTAATCGGTTCCCACAATTCCTATAAGAAGGCCATCCTTCCGGAAGTCTATGCTTATCTTTCGAAAAAAGACTCAATGGATGTGCTGCCGAGGATACAGTATGAACATATTCCTGTCCCGCAACAGCTGAACCTGGGATTGCGAAACCTTGAAATTGACGTATATGCCGACAGCAAAGGCGGGAAATATGCCCATCCGAAGATCCTGGACCTGGTGAAGACCTCTGAACCGTTCGATCCGGAAGGCAAAATGAAAAAGCCGGGCTTCAAGATGATCCATATCACGGATATCGATTACCAGACCTGGTATTATACATTAGAGGACTGCCTGAAAGACTTGAAAAAATGGTCTGATGACCATCCCGGCCATACGCCTGTCTTCATCACCCTGGAACCTAAGGACGGAACCGCCAACCGTTTCGGAACGGAGCCGGAACATTATACCCCAGAATTGTTTGATGACCTTGACCGTGAGCTGGTACAATATCTGGGAAGGAATAAAATAATCACCCCGGATGATGTCCGCGGATCTTACAGTACCCTTAATGAAGCGGTGCTTCACCACAACTGGCCCACTATAAATGCAGCCCGCGGAAAATTTCTTTTTGTTCTGGATAATAACAGCGAAAACAGGGACCTCTATATCAAATCCCACCCGTCGCTAAAGGGAAGAATGGTATTCACCGATTCAGCGCCGGGAACCCCTGAATCTGCTGTTCTTTTCAGAAACGAGCCGGGCCCCGGAATTTCCGGTTTGGTAAAGCAAGGATATATCGTACGGACCCGTGCGGATGCGGATACCATGGAAGCAAGGAAAGAGGATTATTCACGGTTTGAAAAGGCAAAAGCCAGCGGGGCCCAGATTATTACCACCGATTATTATCAGCCCAGCTCATTCTTCCCGTCGGCTTACAAAATAAGCTTTGACAATGGAATGTTTGAGAGAAGCAATCCCGTAAGCGGAAAATAGAAACATTTTTTACGATTAGATTGATAGGAAAAGGCTGCCGGGCTACCGGTGGTCTTTTCTGTTAATTTCGCAAATTGGCGGAAAGCGGAAAATAAACAGGCGGAAAACAATGTGCATAAAAAAAACCGCTGCCATGATGCAACGGTTTTCTATATCGATCCCTGATTTCCTAGCAGTATTCGTCATATGCAGCCTGAAGGTTAGCCGCAATAGCACCTGCAGGGTTTCCTTCAATGTGGTGTCTTTCCAGCATATGCACCAGTTCGCCGTCTTTGAAAAGAGCGACGCATGGAGAGCTTGGCGGGAATGGTGCGAGATGTTTTCTGGCCTCCACTACGGCTTCCGTATCAAAACCGGCAAAAACGGTAGTCAGGTGATCCGGTTTCTTATCGCCTGTAAGGGAATATACGACACCCGGTCTTGCAGCACCTGCTGCACATCCGCATACGGAGTTAATAACTAAAAGGGTAGTCCCTGACTGCTTAAGGGCATCTTCCACCTGTGAAGACGTTGTTAAATCTTCAAAACCTTTATCTGTAAGTTCAGCCTTCATCGGCAGTACTAAATCTGTTGGATACATATTTTTTGTTTTTTAATCAGATACAAATTTAAGGAATTCTTTACTTTTGGTCAACATATAAAAACTATCGCTTTTTTTGGCAAACAAAATGACAAAAATGAAAATAATTCAACATAAAATTAATTTATCAGCATAAAATATGTTAATACTCAAAAATAAATGGTAATTTTGAAATGATTCTAAAAACAAATTTATAGGAAAAAGCATTTATTCTCTTTATCCGGTACTTCTCTTATCGGTTTCGACCGGTAGCGAAGGCTGCAGAAAAAAGCCCGGAACTAAAAGTTCCGGGCTTTCTAATCAAATCGATAGGCAAAGATTACATACCCTTATGGAAAGGATGTTAACAGCCGGGGACTTTGCCGGGCACCCGCCTTGTATTGCTATGAAAGCAGTCTTTTCGCTGTTTCAGAGATGCTCTTTCCGTCGGATTTCCCGGCCAGTGCCTTTGAGGCTGCAGCCATTACTTTTCCAAGGTCTTTTCCGGATTCGGCTCCGGTTTCAGCAATGATATTCTTAATTTCCGACTCCAGTTCTTCAGCAGACAGCTGCTTTGGCAGGAACTGCTCAATGACTTTCATCTGGGCTTCTTCCACTTCGGCAAGATCGTTTCTTCCCTGCGCGGTAAACTGATCATAAGAATCCTTACGCTGTTTTACCATTCTCTGAAGAATAGCAATTTCCTG
>JAKOOI010000415.1 GCA_022701475.1 Weeksellaceae bacterium | reverse complement strand
TTCAAATGATCTGCAACGCATCCTAAATTTTAAATCGAGCTAAGAGAAGTAAGCCCCTATAAAAGTCGGGAAAACCATTCTCCACAACGGCCAGTCGTGGCTGATCCATTTTCGTTCATCATACCAGAAATCGATTCCTTTTTCCCTGAGGATGTCTGCCATTTCTCTGTTTTTGTCCCTGCAGATGTCCTGATCGGACGTGCTGAGTACAATGTGCATGTGCCTGTATTTCCAGGCTTCGTCGTATTTCACAAATTCTTTCGGACAATTGAAGTAGACCAGATCATCGGAATAGCCGTCCATGAAATTACGGATGCTGAAAGCTCCGGAAAGGCAGAAAAGGTGCGAAACAACGTCCGGGAACCGGAATGCGAAATTGGCTGCATGATATCCGCCGAAGCTTGCCCCGGCCACAGCTACACGATGGGTCTGATGCAGTTTCCGGATATAAGGCACAAATTCCCGGATCAGGAACTGTACATATTTTTCGTAGTTCCGTATCCGCTGCGGCGGCGGGATGCTTTCATCATAAAAACTCAGGCTGTCGATGGTCTGTACATTATACAGCTTCACCTTTCCCTGTTCCACGAACCAGTTGATGCTTCCGTTGAGATGAAAATCATGGTTTTGGGTATACTGCCCGTTGGAAGTAGGAAACATAATAACGGGATAGCCGTAATGGCCCGTAACTTCTACCTGAAGGCTCATTCCCAGGATGTGTGAATAATAA
This sequence comes from Weeksellaceae bacterium, assembly GCA_022701475.1. Taxonomy (GTDB): domain Bacteria; phylum Bacteroidota; class Bacteroidia; order Flavobacteriales; family Weeksellaceae; genus Chryseobacterium. The sequence continues at coordinate 2,845 of JAKOOI010000415.1, read as the reverse complement.
TCGGTGTGTTCTGTTTTCGGCATCTTATGATTTGATTAAATGTATAGTGTTGATTAAATAAAAATGAATAAATTCAATTCGCCAGCTGATCATTTCCAAGTATGTCTATTATGATAGTCCTGTATTTTCGGATGTCCGGGTATGATATTGTCCTTATTTGCCATTGTGCGCCGGGCTGACTGGCAACAGTGGAATCAATGAATTTATAATAAGCTTTACGTTCCCCCTGCTCCTGAGTCACCCTTTCCCATATTGTTTCTCAAAGCAGAATTTTCCGGTAAATTCAGCTTTATGAAATCAGAAATTTCTCTGATACTTACCTCTTCTCAAATTTATGACATAGGTTTATCTTTAGGAGGAAGGATATTAAGCATTCCCGAATGAATTTTTTCTGCTGCTTCGTCCAGCCTTTCCTGGATGATCCCGGCATTTTTCGACTGATAAACGATTCCGATATGATGTTCTATATTCAGGAACTTTACGGCTTCCTTACACTCGAATCCGCTGTGATCGGGTTTGTCATCTTTGATCAGGGCGATAATGAGACCTGCATATCCTGCGGCAGGTTTCGCTATTTTGTACTTTTTGTTTCTGAGTAAGGCGTTTTCAATGCCGGCCCATTCCCTCCAGATGTTGATGCGGGTAGCAGCCTCCACAAGATCAGGGATATGGGCGCCGCCTACGCGCGAAGAAGTTTCCAGAAAATAATATTTTCCGTCCTCTGCGTTCCGTATAAATTCCGTATGTGTAGCTCCGTTCATTAATCCGAAATGGGACAGGACCCGGGCATTGGCCTCTTCAAGTGCTTTATATTCTTTGGAAGATTTTCCCAGTGTCTTTGTCCGGAAAACACCGCCTTCATGGGAGACCTGCATCGGCGGCGCCAAATATTTTGAGGCGGAAGTGAAGACGATTTCCTTATTGAAGGTAAGGCTGTCCACGTGATAGACGTCTCCGGGTTTAAAGCTTTCCAGCAGGAAAAGGTGCCTCTCTTCCCCGAGACCGTTCAGCTCCTCCCACAGTTCATCTCTGGCAGCCAGTTTTTTGATCCCTGAAGCCGACGCTTCCGAGCGGGGTTTGAGTACCCAGGGCGCCGGAACCTGATCGGCAAAAGCATTCACCTCATCATTGTTGAAGACGGCAGTAAACTCAGGCACGTGAATCCCGGAATCTTTCGCTTTCTGCCTCATGGCCAGCTTGTCGCGGAAATAGCGGTGTGTGGTCTGTCCCATTCCCGGGATCCGGAAGGTTTCCCTGATGAGGGCAGCCTTCTCCACATCATAGTCATCAAGGGCGATCACTGCATCCACTTTACGGGTCTGCATCAGATAGGAGAAGCCCTGGACCAGATGGTCAAGATTCCATACCGAAGGTTTAAGCTCGGGCATATAGAAAACTTCGTCAATTGCATGCCAGGGCCAGTTTTTCTCCTTCAGGTTTTCTGAAGTGATGAGAATAACCGTGTTGCCCAGGTTCTTCATTTCATCCATGAAATCATACCCTTTATAATAGCACGAAATACAGACTATCGTTTTCTTCTCCATATAATGTTTATTGGTTTTTTATGGCTATTTAAAAATAAAAACGAAATTTAACTGTCTTATATCCGGTAAAAACCCGATTTCGCTTTATTTTTGTAAATCCTCTATCAAGTATACAGAGAATTTTTGTAAAAAACTAATTTTCAGTGATAATTTTCCATTAAATCTGCCAGCAGCTGTACGCCGAATCCGGTGGCAGCCTTTTCTTTAGCATACCCAACGCTGCCGAAAGCCACGCCCGCAATATCCAGATGGGCCCACCGTGGATGGCCTTCAATAAACTGTTCCAGGAATTTGGCGGCTACAATACAGTCACCGACCGGCTTCATGGAAATGTTTTTAAGGTCGGCTACATCAGACTGTATATCGTCTTTCCATATGTCCCACAGGGGAAGGTTCCACAGCCGCTGGCTGGTGGTCTCGCCGGTAGCCAGCAGCAGGTTTTTCAGTTCTTCGTTATTGGAGAACATCGCGCCGCAGGTATCGCCGAACATCCGTACCGCACTGCCGGTTAACGTAGCAAGGTCAATAAGGAAATCGGTGTTGTAATTTTTGGAAAGATAGGACAGGGCATCTGCCAGGATCATCCTTCCTTCGGCATCGGTATTCAGCACTTCGATGGTGGTTCCGTTGTAGGCGGTAATAACATCGCTGGGTAAAAAAGCTGTTTCGGAAATGGCATTGTCGGTAATGGGAAGTATGGCAACGATGTTCACCGGAAGCTGCATTTCAGCCGCATAGATCAGGGCTCCCAGTACAGCGGTTGCCCCGCCCATATCCGATTTCATATAATGCATATGGTCCGGATTCTTTAATGAAACACCACCGGTATCGAACAAAACGCATTTCCCGACCAGCCCGAAAGTTTTAGCATTCTTAACGGTTGTTTTATATTCCAAAATGGTAAAAGCTGCGTCATAGGCACTCCCCTGGTTTACGGAAAGGTAAGCGCCCAGCCCGAGTTCTTCGCATTTTTTCCTGTTGAATACCGTGTATTTCAGGTCATGTTCCTTTGAGAGGTTTTTGAGGTAGTGGCTGAAAACATCAGGTCTTTTCAGGTTGGCAGGTTTGTTCAGCCATTCCTGGCAGGCGGTCTGCCCATGGCTCAGGGCCGTAGCTTTCCGCAGAACGGCATCCAGTTTTTTCTGGCTTGCATTCTCAAAATGAAGTTCTGTCTTTTCGTTCCAGAAAGCATGGTCTTTTTTAAATGGATAATGATAGGTTCCTGTCAGAAATCCTGTTATGAGTGCTGTAAACTGCTTTTCATTCATAAAATCAGCTACAAGAAGCGTAGGTAAAGCCTG
>JAKOOI010000407.1 GCA_022701475.1 Weeksellaceae bacterium | reverse complement strand
GGTCACTTCTCCAGCCCATATCCCTTTTTCCGGTACGTACCGAGGAAAAACCCTTCGGCATAATTTCGTTCAGCGGCGTTTCGTTAACCACTTTCACGGTATTCCCGTTCAGGTCGTATACCGTGGTCGTCATCGGAAAGCGGCTGAGGGGGACGATGTAGGAAAACGGCTTTCTGATGATGGTGGCCATCAGGTAATTGCCATCCGGGGAATAACTCAGGCCTGTATACATATCCTGATCCTTCACCTTTTTTACTGTTCCGTTAAGATCGGTACTGTAAATCTCAGAGGCGGTAAGGATTTCAAAATTCTTTTCATCCTGCGGGTTTTTCAGCAGATCCTGATAGGTCCTGTTCTGGGAAACTTTTCCGTCTGCCGTTGAGACAATCGGGCCGGTGGGCAGGTCTTTGCCCGAATCGATTAATGCAGGCCGGTTTTGCGGAAGCACTTTGATCAGCAGGTTCTGCGAATCCTTATTCCACACGTAAGGACTTCCCAGGTTGGCATTCAGGTTATCGGAAGTAATTTTCTTGGCAGCTGCCGTTTCCAGGTCCACGATCCAGAGCTCCACTCCTTTTGAGGTGGTGTTGGTAAAAGCCAGCTTCTTTTCATCCGGTGAAAAGGAAATATAGGTGATCTTCGGGCCGGAAGGCAGGTTTTTTACCTGGACTTCCGTTTTGTCATTCAGCCTTCTGATCTTCAGGTTGTTGATATAGGTTACACTGCTTGAAATATTGGTAGCCGGATTGATCCTCAGGCCTCCCAGCTTCATTTCCTGCTGGCTGAGGTCTTCCAGGGTCTTGTAGGTCGGACGGTAGCTGAAGACAATCCAGTCCTTTTTACTGTTCATCATTACACCTGGCGGACGTTCGTAATCCGCAAGTTTCAGGATCTCTGCCGATGGCTTCTGGTAGGCTATATTTTCCTGGGCCTCATAGAAGTTGAGGAATGCCAGCAGGCAGATGGTGAGTTTGATTTTCATTATAATCTCTTTCCGACGAAAATACTGAATTTTATGATGAAGGGCAAAGCAGGAAGAAATATAATGCCGGAAATTTTAATTATAAGATTTGAAAGGTGCTGTTCAGCTGTTGGCCTGCCGGATATACCGGATTTCCAAAGTCTGAAAGGGATTTTCCGGAGATATTAAACCTTCAAGGTTTTAAAAACCTTGAAGGTTTAATATCTGCCGCACGGCCCGCTATTTTTGTCTTTCGTACCGGGCAGGACGATCCGTATTCATCGTACCGGCAAATACAAAAGCAGCAGGAAATTCCTGCTGCTTTTGTACGTTTATTGTATTCCGGCATTGTTACCAGTCGTTGGCTCTTTTTCTCTTTTCGATCATATGATCTACTGAAAACCTCCCGGTTCCGAATACCATCAGCATCAGATAGATGCAAAGATAGACCAGGCTCAGTTCCTGCTTTTCAAAAGGATCGGCCCCGTGCACTACAAATCCGGCGATGACCATAGTAAAGATCAGGAATCCCAATGCTATCCTGGAAAAAAGGCCCAGAATCAGGAGAATGGAACAGGCAAACTCGGCAAATACGGTGAGGCCAAGGGTAATCTGTGACCCCATGCCCAGAAAATCATAAAAATCCTTCTGTCCTTCAATGAGCATCTGGAGCTTGGGAAAACCGTGGGAAAGCATCGCAAAGCCGATGAATATCCTTATAACCAGTAAAATAATATCTTTCAAAACCGAATGGGATTGGGCCGCGTTCAATGAGTTCATTAAGCTAAAATTTGATTAAAGATAATGAAAATTCCCGGAAGACAAAGGCTTTTCCCGTCGATTTTAATCTACCGGTAGCCGAAATTCTTCAGATCACGGTCGTTTTTACGCCAGTCTTTCTTTACTTTTACAAACAGGTTGAGGTGGATCTTTTTATTGAAAAACTTCTCAAGGTCCAGCCTGGATTCGGTTCCTACTTTCTTGATGGCTTCCCCTTTGTGGCCGATAATGATACCTTTCTGGGTATCACGCTCCACATAGATGATGGAATCGATAAAGATGATCCCTTCTTTCTCCTTGAACTGCTCGGTGACTACCTCTACCGAATACGGGATTTCCTTTTCATAATTCAGGAGGATTTTCTCGCGGATGGCTTCGTTCACGAAAAAGCGCTCCGGTTTGTCGGTATACTGGTCTTTATCGTAATACGGCGGGTTCTCCGGCAGCATGGATTTAAGCTTCGGCAGAATGATATCCGTATTAAAGGCATTCAGTGCCGAAATGGGAAGGATTTCCGCTTTCGGAATCCGGTTATGCCATTCCTCCACCAGTTTTTCCAGTCCTTCCTGGTTGGTCTGGTCTACTTTATTCAGCAGCAGCAGTACCGGCACGGGAATCTTATTGAGCTTATCGATCAGGAATTCGGACGGCTCTGCTTTGTCCGTAACATCTACGATGAAAAGGAAGACATCAGCATCCTGCAGGGAATCTTTTACAAAATCCATCATTTTTTCCTGAAGCCCGTATTTCGGGTCAAGGA
>JAKOOI010000400.1 GCA_022701475.1 Weeksellaceae bacterium | reverse complement strand
TCCATCAGAAAGATAAAAGGAAGAAAGAGCTGATGGCACTCGACACTACTCCCGGAGGCTCCTCTTTCCGCAGCCTGTACGCTATTAAAACCGACTCGCTTACATATGCTGTAATGAGCCCTTCCAGCAGCGGAACCCTGTCACTGAATACAGGCGGAGATACCTTCAGGAAGCTTGCTTCTATGAAAGAAAACAATTTGATATCGTATAAGATTACCAAAGATTACCCATCCTACACTACTTACTTTTATGATATGGTAGACCATTACCTTTATAAGGTGAAAGAAGACGAAGCGATGGAATGGAAAATTAGTCCTGAAAAAATGAAAATAGGAGAATATGAGACACAGAAAGCCAGTACTGATTTCGGGGGCCGCACCTGGACGGCATGGTTTACCCGGGATATCCCTATACAGGACGGACCATATAAATTTCATGGCCTTCCGGGACTGATTGTAAAAATTGAAGACGGAACCCATACCCACAGCATGACGCTGATCGCACAGAATAAGATTCCGGCACAGGACGCCAATCGGACAAAGCCTGCAGGATTCCGGCTTTATTCCAGTGAAGTGACGGCGAGCAAGAATGAATTCCGTAAAGCGTGGAAAAATTATATCAGCAACCCTTCGAAAGATATTTCAACCATGGGCGCTAAAATGATCAATGACGGAAAAGTGGTTACCGATCAGCAGGATATGAAGAGAAGCATTGAAAAAAGAGTCCGGGAAAGGGAAGAAAGGTATAACAATAAAATAGAGCCTGATCTTTATCGCATACAATAAACAGGAAGATAATAAGGCATAGATAAAAAAACGGTTCTGCAAATTTGCAGAACCGTTTTTTGGTCACTTAATATCAAATGGTAAAGGCCGGTAAGCCGGATCTTCTGGTTTCCGGTCATTATTTTATGGACTTCTGTATGACCGGCAGTATGAAATGAATGTTGTTTCAGACGATGGTTGACTTACCGAGCTTTATATTTTCAAAATTATAATACGACTTTTCAGAATACGTGATATAATCGGCTATAAAACTGCCGACTTCATCCGTGGAATAATGCTGCTCCGTATTCAGGTCTGCCGTTACATATTTATTTTCAATGGCATGCGCTACAGACTGCCTTAGTTTTTCTGCTGCCTGACCAAGCTGCAGGTAATCCAGCATCATGGCAGCACTCAGGATGGATGCCACGGGATTGGCGATGCCTTTTCCTTTTGCCTGGGGATAAGATCCGTGGATGGGTTCGAAAAGAGCCGTTCCGTTTCCTACCGAAGCGGAAGGCAGAAGACCGATGGAGCCGCCGATTACGCTGGCCTCATCTGAAATGATATCACCGAACATATTTTCCGTAACGATGACGTCAAACTGTTTCGGATTCAGGATCATCTGCATTGCAGCATTATCCACGAACATGAAATCCAGTTCCACCTCCGGATATTCCGCTGCGATTTCCTTGCAGACCTTCCTCCAGAGCCTGGAAGTATCCAGGACATTGGCTTTATCGATCAGGGTTAATTTTTTTCTGCGTTTAAGTGCTTCCTGAAAAGCCATATGGACAATCGGGGTAATTTCCTCCCTGTTGTATCGGCAGATATCATAGGCATACCCGGCTTCTTCATCCGTAAATTTTTCACCGAAATAAATACCGCTCACCAGTTCCCTGAAGATCTGGATATCGGCGCCTTCAACAAGTTCTTTCTTCAGCGGGCTTTTTTCGATCAGCGAAGCATAGGTTTTCACCGGCCGGATATTTGCGAACAGGCCCAGCTCTTTCCGCAGTCTTAACAGGCCCTGTTCGGGTCTCACTTTCGCTTCCGGATCGTTATCAAATGACGGATCACCGATTGCCCCGAAAAGTACGGCGTCCGAATTTTTACAGAGCTCCAGTGTCTCGTCAGGCAATGGATTTCCGGTCTGGCAGATGGCTTCGGCTCCCATCAAACCATATCTGAATTCAAACCGGTACTGGAATGCACCGGCAATGGCTTTTAAAATTTTAATACTTTCCGCCACAACTTCAGGGCCGACCCCGTCTCCCGGAAGGACGGCAATGGTAAAATCAGTTTTCATAAATTTTCTGTGTTTTCAATTCAAATTCCGTGATTGCCTGCTTTCTGCTGACCAGAAAGTCGATATCATCATACCCGTTGATCAGGCATATTTTTTTATAGGAATCAATTTCAAAGTTTTCTGTTCTTCCGCCGAGAGCAACGGTCTGTTTTTCCACATCCACCGTGATTTCTTTGTGCGGGTTCTGCGTAATGTCTGCAAGCATCTCCTTGAGGAAACCTTCAGAAACTTTTACCGGCAGCAAGCCGTTATTGAGTGCATTCCCTTTAAAGATGTCTGCAAAAAAACTGGAAATAACAACTTTGAATCCATAATCCGTCAGCGCCCATGCGGCATGTTCCCTACTGCTTCCGCAGCCGAAATTATTTCCGGCGACCAGGATCTGTCCAATGTATTTTGGGTTGTTCAGCACAAAGCCGGGATCAGGCAGATTGCTTTGCATGTCGTACCGCCAGTCGCGGAATAGATGTTCACCGAATCCTTTTTTATCGATACTTTTTAAAAACCGGGCCGGGATAATCTGGTCCGTATCTATATTTTCCACCGGCAACGGAATGGCGCGGGAAGTTATACTTTTTAATTTCTGCATTTTTTTTTAGCTTTACGATGTCAATAGTCAATTCCTGCGGGTCAATCCGCTTCGCTTGTCAATTTTGCAACTGATCTGAAATTCACCGCTGGCGCAAGCTTCCAAGCTTGTGCCCACGATACAGCCGGCCTTATATTCACTCGCGGAGCGAAATTGACGTGCGAAGCGAAATTCACCATTCACCTATTGTCAATGGTCAAATTTTGCACCTATCCTGAAATTCACTTGCAAAGCAAAATTGACCGTTCCACTCTTTAATCAATTCTCAAAGGCCGGGATTCTTCCTTCAATGGCAACCTTTGCGGCAGTCAGCGGACTGGCCAGAATTGTTCTGGCCCCCTGTCCCTGCCGGCCTTCGAAATTCCTGTTGGAAGTGGATACACAATATTCCCCTTCCGGTATTTTATCATCGTTCATCGCAAGGCAGGCTGAACAGCCGGGCTGCCGGATCTGAAATCCGGCATCGCTGAAAACGGTATCGAGTCCTTCTTCAAAAATCTGTTTCACCACCTGCTGTGAGCCGGGAACGATCAAAGCCCGGACATTTTCCGATTTTCTTTTACCTTTGATATAGTCTGCCGCGACACGGAAGTCTTCAATTCTCGCATTGGTGCAGCTTCCGATAAAAACATAGTTTACGGCAATATCAGAAAGCGCCTGGCCTGCGGTTAATCCCATATATTTCAATGCCTTTTCCTCGGAATCGTTCCGGGGTGCCGGAATATTCCGGTGCACGGGAATTCCCATTCCGGGATGGGTTCCGTACGTTACCATCGGATCAATATTAGCAGCATCAAAAGAAAACTCCGCGTCAAAAACGGCATCATGATCCGTTTTCAATGTTTTCCAATATTCGATTTTTCCCTCCCAATCCTCACCGTCGGGAGCAAAAGCCCTTCCTTTTACATAGCTGAAAGTTGTTTCATCAGGAGCAATCATTCCGCCGCGTGCGCCCATTTCAATGCTCAT
>JAKOOI010000381.1 GCA_022701475.1 Weeksellaceae bacterium | reverse complement strand
CGGCCGGAAAGCTTTATACAGTGTCCAGATCAAGGAACCGGAACGCAATAAAAAAGCGGTTGAGTATTTCAGGGTCAATCAGCACCGCCTGCAACTGGGAAATATCGGGATTGAGCTGACTAAAAAGAACGGACAAAAAGCCCGGGTTTCGGATATACGGAATATCAGCCAGAACATCGATCTGTGGACGGGGATCATCACCAGCGAATTTTCGTTGGAAGGAACTCCGGTAAAAGTACGGACGGCCTCTTTCCAGCATTCGGATAAAATCGGGGTGAAAATCGAGTCGGATTTAATTAAGGAGAAAAGGCTGAAAATTTTCGCGAAATACCCTTATCCGAGCGGGCAGTTCCTGGACGAAGCGGCTTCTTACGGAAACGCAGACCAGCATTCGACAAAACTCATTTCGTCAAATGCTACGCAGGGCTTGATCGAGCACAGATTGCAGACGGCGGATTATTTTACGCAGCTGTATTTTACGGATGGAAAATTAAGCGAAGCCGGAAAGCATTATTTTGTATACGAACCTTCTTCCAGAAACAGAACCGCAGAACTGAGTGTGGAATTTTCAGATAAAAACCGGAAAACTCAAAAAACGCTGTATGCCGATGCTGAAAGGGAAAGCATTTCAGGCTGGAAAAACTTCTGGGAAAGCGGTGCCGCCCTGGATTTTGAAGGAAGTACAGACAAAAGAGCCCATGAACTGGAACGCAGGATTATTCTTTCCGAATACCTGACAAAAGTGCAGTGCGGAGGAAGCAATCCGCCGCAGGAAACCGGGCTCACCTTCAACAGCTGGTACGGGAAACCGCACACCGAAATGCACTGGGGGCACGGTGTCCATTTTGCCTTGTGGGGAAGGCCGGAAATCCTGGAAAAGCAGCTGGACTATTATTTCAGGTCCCTGGACAAGGCTAAAAAACTAGCGGAAAGACAAGGCTATAAAGGTGTCCGCTGGATCAAGATGTCGGATAACGATGGCAACGAAAGCCCGTCTTCCGTTGCTGCTTTCCTGATCTGGGAGCAGCCGCACCTGATCTACATGACCGAACTTCTGTACCGGCATAACAAGGACAGGAAAGTGCTGGAGAAATACAAAGACCTGGTATACGCAACAGCTGAATTTATGGCTGATTTTGCCACTTACGATAAAGAAAAAAACCGTTATAACTTAGGCAAAGGCGTCATTCCGGCCCAGGAAGTTTTTCCGGCCAAAGATACTTTCAACCCTACCTATGAAGTGGCGTATTGGGACTGGGCACTGAAAACGGCGCAACAGTGGAAAGAGAGGCTGGGCGAGCCGAGAGATAAAAAATGGGACGATGTCATCAGTAGACTGGCTCCGCTCCCGGTTCAGGACGGCGTTTATTTATCGACGGAATCCGCGAAAGATTCGTTTACTTTCCCCAAATGGATGACCGACCATCCTGCCGTTCTGGGAGCGCTGGGAATGGTGCCGGAATCACCGAAACTGGATAAGAAGATCATGAAAAACACCCTCGGCATCGTCTGGGAAAGATGGAACTGGGGCCATACCTGGGGCTGGGACTTCCCGATGACTGCCATGAATGCAGCAAGGCTGGGACTTCCGGATAAAGCACTGGATGCCCTGTTTATGGATATCCGGACCAATACTTATCTGAAGAACGGCCACAACTTCCAGGACGAGCGGCTGAGAATTTATCTTCCCGGAAACGGCGGTGTACTGGCTGCCGTTGCCATGATGCTGGAAGGCTGGGACGCTTCCACCGGACAGTTCCCCGGGTTTCCGAAGGACGGTTCGTGGAAAAACAAAGCGGAAGGCTTTAAGAAAATGCCGTAATCATTTCATATTCATATATACTGTAAGTCTGTCCTGAAAGGGGCAGGCTTTTTTGATTGGGGTTTAGAATTCAGGATTGAAAATTCAAGATTCAGGATTTGAAAAATTCGGGATTCAAAATTTACAATACCTGATCATATTAAATTGATTGTTAGCGATTTGATTCTGCAAAACTATTGAGCTCTGAATGGAAATGATATGGAGAAAGATTTAGTTCCTGTCCGGCGCTGTCATCTGTTGTGTTTATCCCGAATCCTGGCAGCATGATCATGTCACTCCGGGAAGTTCAACCTGTTCTTATTTCCTCCGGATGTACTGTTTAAAATAAGGACCTTTGTTACTTCCGGCAGTTATTTTTATACGCTATGTTACGAATCCGGTAATTCTTACCATGTAAACACTTTTTATTAAAATAATACAAACATTTACAAATCAATGCTTTAAAATCTTATTTAAAATTAAACATGACAATAATCAGTTATTCTAAAAATTTGTATCTTGTCTGAACCGTTTAGTTAATTTAAAGCAGTTCCAACGCTGCATCACATTCTTTCCTGAAAATCATGGCAGAAACTTTTGAAATCGACATCAATGAGCACTCCAGAGTTCCGAAATACAAGCAGATCGTAGATTCTATCCTGAACGGAATCGACAGCGGAGAAATAAAAATCGGGGAAAAGATACCTTCCATCAATGAACTCAGCGAATCCTGTTTCCTGTCCAGGGATACTGTGGAAAAAGCGTATAAAGAGCTGCGGAAAAGACAGATCATCGAGTCCGTGAAAGGCAAAGGCTATTATATTTCCCGCATCAATAAGAACGACAGCATCAATATTTTCTTTCTGATCAACAAGCCGAGTACCTATAAAATGATGATCTACAATTACTTTGTAAATGCCATCGGTACCAAAGGCAATGTGGAAATGTACATTTACCACTGTGACGAGACCCTGTTCATCAATGCACTGGAAAAAAACCTCGGTGGTTTTGACTACTATGTTGTGATGCCCCATTTCCGCGACGGCCAGTCCAAGCACACCAGCTCCACGAAAGAAGTCATCGACATCATTGAAAAGATCCCGAAAAATAAGCTCCTGATGCTGGACAATACGAAGCCGGATATTTCTGGGGATTACGGCTCGATCTATCAGGATTTTGAGAACGATATCTACCATGCGCTGGAAGAAGGCCTGGACAAAATAAGGAAGTATGAGAAACTGATCCTGGTATATCCGGACAAATCCATCCATCCCTACCCTTTCCGTATCGTCCGCGGTTTCGAGAATTTCTGCCGTGATTTTAAGCTGGATTATGAAATCCTGGATGAAATCTATCCCGACATGGAACTGCAGGACAGGGATATCTTTATCACCATCCGGGAACGCGACCTGGTCAACCTAGTGAAACAGATCCGGCAGAAAAACCTGAAGCTGGGCGAGGACATCGGCATCATTTCCTATAATGAGACCCCGCTGAAAGAATTGCTGGGCATCACCGTCATCACCACTGACTTCAAGGCAATGGGAGAATCCGCCGCTTATATGATCCTGAAGAACAAAAGGGAATCAGTAAACAACGTCTTTAAATTCATCCAGCGGGAATCACTCTAAAATCACTTTTATTAAAA
>JAKOOI010000379.1 GCA_022701475.1 Weeksellaceae bacterium | reverse complement strand
AGTCTGCTCGATGGCTGCGGCCAGTCTTTCCTGCGCAGGCTGCATCAGCGGCGAGTGGAAGGCACCATTTACCGGTAACAGCAAGGCTCTTTTTGCTCGTTCCTCTTTCATTTTTACACAGGCTTCTTCAACGGCTGCGGTTTCCCCTGAAATCACCAGCTGTCCCGGGCAGTTGTAGTTGGCGGGAACAACGATTCCGCCGATGGATGCACAGACTTCTTCTACTTTAGCATCCTCCAGGCCTAAGATGGCCGCCATGGAACTTGGGTTGGCATCACAGGCTGCCTGCATGGCTTTTGCTCTTTCGGAAACCAGCTTCAGGCCGTCTGCAAAAGAAAGCACGCCGTTGGCTACCAATGCTGAAAACTCTCCTAATGAATGTCCGGCCACCATTTCCGCTCCTAACCCGTTAACGGCTTTCAGGGCAGCTACCGAATGAATGAAAATGGAAGGCTGGGTAACTTCGGTTTTTTTCAGGTCTTCATCTGTTCCGCTGAACATCAGGGAAAGAATGTTGAAACCCAATATTTCGTTGGCTGATTCCATCAGATCCTTGATATCTTTTCTGGAATCATACAATTCTTTTCCCATCCCTACAAACTGAGACCCCTGTCCGGGAAATACAAGTGCTTTCATGTATTAATTTAAAATATTTTGTAAATATAGATATAATGTTAATAATATTCTTTAAAAACAGCTTTTAGATTTATGGTACTAACCGGATTACGCGAAAACCTGTATTTACATAGGCCCCGTTCGCTTTTGATTTGACGAATTCAAATTTTGTTGCCAGCTGTGTCTGTACTTTGTTGATCTGCCTGAAGATCTCCCCTTTCCTGTTTTCACGGGTCAGCATGTCATTAACCACGTCAAAACCGATAATGGCATATCTCGGAGGCGTCTTGCAGAATTTACCGCGGTAAGCGGCGAGGATTTCTTTTTCAAAACTTCCTTCGGTATTAATCTTCCTGTCCATCAGGTAAACCAGATGGGCCTGGCTGAGATCGTCCACTTTCTTTTCGAAAACCGGGAAATAATTCATGCTGAATGCTTTTACCCCCTGAACTTCCTTGGACAATGCAATTACTTTGCCGGCAAAAGCTTCCCCTGCAGCATCATTGTCACTGGCGAGGATGGCAATGACCGGAGCTGACTGACCGGTCATCATGTTCTGGTCCAGCTGGATATCCGCCGGGCTGTTTACCACCAGGATATTAGGATTTTTCAGGGTCTTTTCAAGGCCTGCCCTGATATAGTTGGCATTTTCTTTTTTAGGCCCGGATACAATGTATATTTTCTGGTCGGAGAAAGTACCTTGTACTTCTTCCACAATTTTATCAGCATACGTCTGATCATTGGTTTCGATAATGATCAGGTTGCTGTAGTTATAGAGTTCCGGAGAATTGGCGAATGGGGCGACAACAGGGATTTTCTGGCTTTTGGTAAATTCCAGGACATCAACCACGTTGGACTTGAAGAATGGCCCGATAATCAGGTCGGTGTTATCCGGATTGATCTGCGTCAGTGAATTCCTGAAGGAAGCTTCATTTCCGGAGTCTACTACTTTCACATCCAGTTTCTGCCCTTTCGAGGCATTGCGTTCAATGGCAAGCTTAGCACCTGTCAGGAAGTCCAGCGCCATTGTTCTGTATTGGGTTTCACCGGTACTGTATCCAAACGGAAGCATCAGTACAACATTCAGCGCATCACCGTTCTTCTTTACATAGGCAGGGTCCAGTCTTTTGATTTTCAGGACCATGCCGGCTTTCAGTCCGCGGGACAATTCCGGATTCAGGGCAATGAGTTCATCTACGGTAATTCCGAACTTATTCACAATGGAAAATACCGTATCTCCCTGCAGCACCGTGTAGGTAACATAATCGTCAGCTACTGCAGTATTGGAAACAGTGGATCTTTCATTTCCGGAATCCATCTTTTCCCTGGAAACGGGAGTTTCTGCAAATACGTCAGCTCCTGATGCAGCAGCCTTGGCGGCTCCGGTCACCTTAATGGCTTCACCGGGTTTCAGACCGTTTTCTTCCAACCCTGGATTCAGGGCAAAAAGCTGTTCTCTGGTTATATTGAACTGTTTTGAAATCCTGTAATAGTTATCTTTTGCCTGAACGATGTATTCCCCTTCAGAAGCAGTTGCTACAGCTGCAGAGCCGTTATTTTCAGCGGTTACCACAGCAACAGCTGGAGCTTCCGGTACGGCCTGCCGGTTACCGCCGTATTTTTTAATGCTTTCCAGCGGCAGGGTAATCTCGTCCCCGATTTTCATATGGGATTCAAGATCAGGATTCAGCTTCCGCAGATCGGTTTCTGAAATCCTGTATTGCTTGGTCAGTCCGTAAATGGTCTGCTTGGGCTGAAGGACGATTGTACCTGTTTTGCTGCTGACCGCAGGTTTTGCAGCACCGGAAGTTTTTACAGGTGATGCTACATTCCTTTCATTTTTTATCGTCAGCACATCGCCGATAGCCAGTTTCCCGTCCTTTACCGATGGGTTGAGCTTTAACAGTTCCGGTACCGTAA
>JAKOOI010000373.1 GCA_022701475.1 Weeksellaceae bacterium | reverse complement strand
AGCCAAAACCTATCCGCATTTAGCTAAAGCCGGCTGGTGAACGTCAAACCTATAAGGTTTTTGAAAACCTTATAGGTTTAATCCACGGAGGTATTCCGTATCGTATCCTGACACCCATTACCCATCTATTGCAGCCGCCGCGGAAGAGGAGGCAGGATACCGGAAATTCACTTTGATAAAATAAAAGTCAGATATCTTCTGTAGAAAATGATTGTATGATCTCTTTTAGCCCCGATAGGAACGGCATCCTTTTTCTGCGGCGGCAGGCAGCAAAGGCGGAAAAAGATACAGTGGATAGCGGGAAACAGCTCCTGAAAAAAATCACATTGAACCTTAATTACAGGTATTAAAATTCAGTAGAGACTGTTGTATCGAAAAATTCGATGGCGGGAGGCGGCTCTGGATAAGGTGCTGGAATAAGTCGCAAGACCGGCAAATTACAATTATTTTCCGGAATGTTCTTTTATTTTCTGTATTTTTTTTATTAACAGTGTAACCTTTTTACTTTCCCGGGCGTATAATAGGTAGAAACTCTTTTTCGAGGATAAAATAGATGAGACAATTAAAAATCACCAAGCAGGTAACCAACAGGGAAACTGCTTCATTAGACAAGTATTTGCAGGAAATCGGTAAAGTGGAACTGATTACGGCGGACGAAGAGGTAGAACTGGCACAAAGGATCCGGGCAGGCGACAGAGCCGCACTGGAGAAGCTGATCAAGGCCAATCTCCGTTTCGTGGTTTCCGTATCCAAGCAGTACCAGAACCAGGGGCTTTCCCTGCCGGATCTGATCAATGAAGGGAATCTGGGACTGATGAAAGCGGCAAAAAGGTATGATGAGACCAGAGGTTTCAAATTTATCTCGTATGCAGTTTGGTGGATCCGTCAGTCAATTTTACAGGCGTTGGCAGAACAATCCAGGATTGTAAGGCTGCCGCTGAATAAAATCGGCTCCATCAATAAGATCAACAAGGCTTATGCCCACCTGGAACAGGAGAACGAAAGACCTCCTTCCCCGGAAGAGCTGGCCGAAGTGCTGGACATGAGCGAAGAAGACATCAAGGAATCGATGAAAAACTCCGGAAGGCACCTGTCCATGGATGCGCCGCTGGTAGAAGGGGAAGACTCCAATCTTTACGATGTACTGCGTTCAGGGGAATCACCGAGCCCGGATAAAGACCTGATGCTGGAATCCCTGCAGATCGAGATTGAAAGAGCGCTGAATACCCTGACACCGAGGGAAGCGGATCTGGTAAGGCTGTATTTCGGGCTTAACGGGAAACACCCGATGACGCTGGAAGAAATCGGCGAAACTTTCGATCTTACCAGAGAACGTGTTCGCCAGATCAAGGAAAAAGCGATCAAAAGACTGAAGCACAATACCAGAAGTAAGATCCTGAAATCTTATTTAGGGAAGTAATTTTTAACGGAATATACGTACACGGAGCTTGATTTTCAGGCTCCGTTTTTTTTAGCATATTATCACGAGATATAACTTTTTTTAATTTTCTTTCCTCCGTAACAGGAACGATGCTTTGAAGTAAGTTGATAATAAATGGTAATCCATAACGGCTGATTCCCTTTCTCTTTCCTTTACGATCAGATTTATATGGGTCGGCATTTGTTTCGATTTTATTATCAGTGTAAATGTAACATATAATTCATCATAATGAAATCCGGTTTCTCCGGGAATCCTCTAGTTTCGCATCCGATTGAAAACCTGTCACATTATTGATTATGATTCAGAAAAAATTTCTTGCAGGGATGCTTGTATGCGCCCTGACCGGCACCGGATGCCAGAATACCGGCGTTACCTCAACAGAAGAAGCGCAATCCTTAAAGACCCTTACCGGCAGAGCGTCTGCAGATACAGATGTAAGTGTAAATGCTTATGTGGATACCGGCACCTACATCAATTCAGGTTTTAGCTTTCTGAATCCGTCCCAGCTCAACAAAAACCGCCAGGCTATAGGCGGAAGCGCTTATACTGAAGTCTACGGTTTCAATATTCCAGAGGAAAACCGGGTGCGGGGCATCCGCTGGAATACCGACGATGAGACAACAGCGCTCTGGAGGCCGCAGGGCATTGCAGGATTCTCCAGAAACGGCATCCGTTACCTCTTGGTGAGCTGGTATGCAAAGGATGATGCTGCATTCAAAGGTTCGCGCATCACCCTGATCGACATCAGTCCTAGCTCAGCTGCTTACCTTACCTATCGCCATATTCTCCTCGTACAGCCTGATCTTCCGGCAAGCCCGGCGGGTTACTCACAATACGGCTCTTATGCCCCGCTGAACGTGCATGCCGGCGGAATGGCTTATTTCAAAGATAAACTCTACATCAGCAGCACGAATCTGGGCGTCCGGGTATTCGACCTGAATAAGATTATTGAAGTAAGTACCGGCGATACGACCAGTGACAAATGCGGCAAGGATGCCAGCGGCAATCTGTTTGCTTTCAATTACCGGTATGTCCTTCCCCAGACGGGATACCAGAAAATCAACAACGCCAATCCTTTTTCCACCATACAGCTCAATACCGAAGGAACCCAATTCTGGACCGGACAATATTACTCCGGCAGTGCTGATGCTTCCATTACTCCCAGGATTTTCGGATTTCCCATGGATGCCGATGGGAAACTCCAGAATACCGGCATTGTATCGGTGGCACCGAAAAACAGCCTTTTCGCAGATAACCATGCCCATGGCATACAGGGGGTGCTCAGAAAAGGAAACCGGACCTGGCTTTCCTGTACCGGCTCTCCCAGCAATTCGTACGGCTCCAGTGCCAGACTGGCCCGGTATACCGATGGTGCCGATGACACGGTCCGCTTCCGGTGGCCCTACGGAGCGGAATCGCTGTACTACGAGTCCCAGTATAATTATCTGTGGAGCCTGACTGAATTTGAGCCTAATGCCGGCGCGCAAAATGGAAGCCAGGTGAACCGATGTATCTTTGCGGTGGATTTTGCTAAGTATGAATAAAATATTCAACAGAAAAATGCAAGTCGAATGGATGAGCTGGTATCTGAATTTTTAACTATCTTCAACATCTGATCAGAAAAGCAAATCATCCCGGCATGCCTCTTTATTTAAAATTAAACCTTACATAGCCATCATGAAAAAAACATTTATCACCGTTCCGCTTTTTTTTATCCTCTTTTCCTGTACTGAAAACAGATCTGGGAATAAACCATTAATCGAAAATGCAGTGGATCAGACGAATTCTTTTTCAAAAGGCTCCTTTGAAAGCAGCCGGTATGATGATAACATGGTCGACCGGATTTATTCCAACCTCATGAAAAACGATAAGGAATTATCTGCTCTCGACGATAAAATCCTAAATATTCAGGAAGGAAAAAGGAAGATTCTTGAGCAGTATGAGCCGGTCTTCAATACATCTGATGCCTATTACCGCGACGCCGGCAATCAGAGCAGCAACATCACCGATTCACTGCTGAAGCATGGGATTGAAAATGAAATTACAGTAAGTGCTGAAAAATACAGGGTGAAAGTAAAGACTGTAAAAGCGCTGATTCTCCGGCTTACCGGAAATATGCAGAAAGTCAATAACCTGTATACGGTCTTTAAAATCAGGAAAACCCTTCCTGAAATTGAAAAATACCAGCAGGCACATCTTCTGAAACCGGACAGCCTGGAGCTTTTCATCCGGAAACAGGAGCGGCTGATCAATGAACTTACACAACTGAAACCATGAATTCCGTATCCATCATCGGAGCCGGCATCGGCGGGCTCACCCTGGCCAATGTCCTGAAGCAGCAGGGCATCAGCTGTGTCCTTTATGAGTCTGCTCCGGAAATAAAACCGGTAGGTTCCGGCATTATGATGGCCGTAAACGCCATGCAGGTCTTTGATCAGCTGGGACTGAAAGAAAAAATAGAACAGGCCGGAAACAAGATCCACGGCATCTCCGTTACCGACAAAAACTTCAGGATTATTTCCAAAACGGATGTGCTGGGGCTGGAAACAAAATACCGATCCTGCAACGTAGCCGTTCACCGGGCCGATCTGCAGCGGATCCTGGCGGAAAGCTTCGGTTTTGAAAATATCCGGCTCAACCATTCCCTGCAATCCATTGAAAAGAGAGGAAATTATTTTCTTGATTTCAGCAACGGGAAACGGGTGGAAAGCGCTGTGGTGTTCGGGGCAGACGGCATCAAGTCGAAGACCAGAAACCTGATCCTTCAGACCGGACATATCCGCAGCGCCGGACAGAAATGCTGGCGCGGACTGGCTCTTATCGATCTTCCGGAAAAGTATGAACACGAAGCTTTTGAGATGTGGGGAAAAGGAAAGCGGTTCGGGTTTGTAAGAATGACAGCCAAAAAAGTATACTGGTATGCAGTCATCAATGAAGAAAAATACCGCCCTGAAAAAACGGTGCTTTCCTATTTTACTGATTTCAGATCTCCCGTTGCCGAGATCATCGAAGCAACCCAACCGGAAGACCTGATCTTCAATGGCCTTACCGACCTTTCCCCTCTTCCGGTATGGCATACGGACCACCTGTGCCTCATCGGGGATGCCGCCCATGCCACCACGCCCAATATGGGCCAGGGTGCCTGCCAGGCGATTGAAGATGCTTACATCATCGGAAAACTCCGGAAACAGGATAGAAACTGGAATACCGTTTTTGAGAAATTTCAGAAAATCAGGAGTACCAAGGTAGATTATGTGGTGAGCACCAGCCGGAGGATCGGTGTGGTTTCCCAATGGGAAAGAGGAACAGCCTTACGGAATTTTTTAATGCGCCGGATTCCCGAATCCGTCAGCCGTAAAATGATAGAAAAGGTATTTAAGCTGGAAATATGATGATCTGCTTTTTACCAATGGTATAATATTATTGTAAAATGCAATGGCGCAAAGAGTTTCTGAATGCCTGGCGTTGGGAGGTGCAAGGATTTTATCAGAGATAAAATTGAATAGTGTTATTTATTCCGGCAGAATGGTAATCGTAAACGGTAATGTGATCAGCAGAGTAAAATGTGACTTTGCCAGATTCCTTGCGCCTTATACCCGTATTTTTTCAGTATTCTTCGCGGCTTTGCGTACTTCCAACCCTCACTCAGTGCCTGCACCTGGTGAACGCAATAAAAATCCTGCTCCCCTTTTAAAAGAGTTAATTGATTGATCGGATGAAATACGTGGCCTGAAAGAAATCTCTACTTTATTTCAGCCTTTATATTTCCACAGGACAGCATAGCGCTTCCGTAATACGGATTGACAATTTTCTTCTCACTGCTCAGCCAGCTTCCATCGGCCATCGGGCAATACTGTACATACACAGGATTCTCTGAAATTTTAAATTCATTTGTCAATGCAATCATCGCATCGGAAAGACTGTAGAAAGATTTACGCTGAGCGCTGATGTTTTGATTTCCTGAAATAGCTGCGGCTTCTTTTTTCAGGGTATTCAGCCTGTTTTCAGGAATTGCTTTTTTATCTAACGCAGCGGCTGTCCGGGAAAACTCGGTGGCAGCTTTGGCGGTGGCTGAAGCATTA
>JAKOOI010000367.1 GCA_022701475.1 Weeksellaceae bacterium | reverse complement strand
CAATTGAAGATGCAGCGGAAGGTGTTGTACTGCTGGCGTTGGTATTGGCCACTTTCAGCTGGCTGGCAAAACTTGGAAGATTTGTGGCTAAGAGCGTAGTTTGCGGAACTCCGGCAGCTTCTCCCAGGTTAATTGTTTTTCCTGTTGCGGAATTTCCTGCGCCGAAAGGTGCCCTTCCATTAAGGTTAGGCAGAGCAAATGTTGAAATGCCGTCTCCTCCGTACGTTATCCCAATGATTGAATAAAGGGCTGAGTTTTGAGCAATGCTTAAAAGCGCGCCGTTACAGAACATGTAGTTTGCCGGTGCAAAAGTTCCTGCAAACATTTTAATAGTTCCCATCAATTCTTCGTCCATGATAATATATTTTTCAGTTTTAAAATTCCTACTCTGTTACTGGCTTTTCGGATACCGCCATTATTGTTAAAATTGATATCTAATTGACGAGCCAAAGTAACAGCAAATACAAATTTTATAATAGCGTAGAAATACCAGAGTTAAGATTGCGTATTTCTACTTAGTGGAGATAAAAAATTAAATTCGCATACTTTTAATTTTGATAATAAGTCTAATTTTTAAACTTAATTATCTGAAAAACATAAATAAATACTGATATATTAATTCTCAAATATAAGAAATATAATAATATAATTAACAAAATTTTAAGAATTTAATTCACTAGGTTGTTACAGGTTTTTCGGATGGTATAAATTAGCCTATTGCTTTTCTCAGAACTTTCCTATTTTTGCGTAAATCCAATTAAATTAAAAAATGAACGAATTCGTAGCATCAGAGCTGAAAAACAATATTGCTGAGATTACTTTCGGGACACCGAAAAGCAATTCTCTCCCGGGAGCTATTCTGGAGAAACTGGCAGAGACCATCCTTGAAGAAGGAGCAAAACCTGAAGTCAAAGCCATCCTGCTGAAAAGCGAAGGCGAAAAAGCTTTCTGTGCCGGAGCCAGCTTCGATGAACTGCTTGAAATTGAAGAACTGGAAAAATCCGAACACTTCTTCGGCGGTTTTGCCAAAGTGCTTAATGCCATGAGGAACTGCGGTAAAATTGTTGTCGTAAGGGTTCAGGGAAAAACAACCGGCGGCGGGGTAGGCATCGCCTGCGGAGCTGATTATTGTTTTGCGACGAAAGAGGCTGCCCTTGCTCTTACTGAAATCAATCTGGGAATCGGGCCTTTTGTGATCGGGCCTTACGTGGAAAGAAAAATCGGGAAGTCCCAATTCTCAGCCATGGCGATTGATGCGGATTTCAGGTCTGCAGAATGGGCGGAACAGCACAATATCTACCATTCCGTTTCCGGAACCATTGCAGAAATGGATTCCCGCCTGGAAAAATTCCTTGCCATGCTTGCCTCCCGCAGCGAAGATGCATTGTCACTGATTAAGAAAGTTTCCTGGGAAGGGACGGATCATTTCAACGAACTGATGCCTGCCAGGATCCACATGAGCGCCAGCCTGATCCTTGAAGATTCTGCAAAAAAGAATATTGAAGCCATTAAGGAAAGGCTGAGAGCGAAGTAAAACGCTCTCTATTATAATTGCCGAAGCCGCTGAATCAGCGGCTTCGTTTATTGAAGAAAAAGGGCAGAGCAATTTTATTTTTTAATAATCTTAAATGTCTCTTCTTTGTTTGCCGTCTTTACTTTCAGCATATAAGTTCCCGCAGAAATCGAAACGAGATCCATCTTTGTCGCATGGATGCTTTTTGAAACGGTACGTCCGGAAAAGTCTGTCAGTTCCAGGAATAAAATGTCGTCTCCGGATTGAACATGGATTGCATCCTTTGCCGGATTCGGATAAATTGAAACAGCCTGGGAATTTACAAAGGTTTCAGAAGCTGATAAACTGGTTGATAATACATTAAGGCGCATAAGGGTGATTAAAAATCCGGGTGCATTTACATAGCTTCCTATAACCAGCTTTCCATCCGGGGTAAAATTCATATTATTGGTTCCGTAAGCATATTCTGATGAATATACCCTGGTGTTGGAGACATAAATCCCATTACTGCCAAACGTTAAATCTCTGCTTCCGTCAGCATTCAGCCGGATGATCTGTTTGAAATCATAGTATGAAGTGGAATTAAAATTTGAGGAACCGATATAAATCTTATTTTGCGGATCAACTTTTAATGAGGAACAGTAAGTCGGGCCGAACCCCACATATCCCAGATTATTGAAAGTTGTATCCAAAGTCCCGTCAGTATTAAACTGAAGCAGGAAGAAATGTGAAGTTGTCCCGATATTGGTAACGGTAGCATTAGGCTTTTCAGCAAGAACCAGTATTTTGCCATTTGCTGTCTGGGCAATATCCCGGCCTATATTTACATTGGTATTGTATAGTACGAGTCCGTTTATACCGAATGCCGGATCAGGAATTCCGGCAGCCGTATACCGGGCTATGAATGCCTGATTGTTCTGAGGATAGCTTGAATTGGGAACAACTGCTCCGGTAATGACCAATTTTCCGTCCGTCTGGCGGATCATTGCATTATTAACGGTTGAGGGATAGCCAAAAGTTGTGGACACCATGCCACTGTTTCCGAAAGAAGAATCGGCCTGTCCGTCTGCGCTTACTTTTACGAGGATTGATGCGGTATTTTTCTGTCCGTAACCTACAATGCTTCCGTCCGGCAATACTTCAATGTCTCTGATATGATCTCCGGAAAATACCTTTATGCCATTGTTCCCGAAACCTGAGTCAAATGATCCGTCCGTCAAAAGTTGTCCTATGAATGCATTGCCATCCCAGCTGCCGGCCATCAGGATTTTGCCGTCAGACAGGACTTTGATGTCATAAATGATGCTGTAATTACCGGTGTTGCTATAGAGAAGGCCATTGATACCGAATGTACTATCCAACGTTCCGTTTTCATTGTATCTTGCGATCATGTAAGACTGTTTTGTTGTTGGTGTGTTCTGTTGTATAGAACCTCCGACAAGGATTTTTTTATCAGGCTGTACTGCAGTGCAGTAAGCAAAATTATTATTCCATACGGAAAGGGTAATCCTGCCAAAACCCGCAAAGGAAGTATCCATGTTCGGAATGCTCTGCGCGGGTATTAAGAAAGGCAAAACAAACAACAGGAGTAAAATTTTTCTCATAATCAATATATTCAGGTTAAAGGTAAATCCGCTGCAAAGCTATGAAAAACAGATAATATACATACCTCATAAATAAAAGATCAGATTTTTAACAGATAGAAGCATTTTACTTATTCAATTAATATTTTTAAAAATTATTTTGTATTTCAGAAATAAAATATAACTTTGTATTTCAAAGTTCTTTTTATGGATTCAAAAAATTACCACGAAGATCTGTTGCACATCCGTTCCATGATGGAACGTTCATCACGGTTCATTTCACTGAGCGGCCTTTCCGGAGTAGTGGCAGGACTGGCAGCTATTATTGGTGCCATGTATGTTTTTTTTGCCTTTAAAAGGGAAGGGATCGATTATTTCGACGGAGACCGGAATATTTTCAGTCCGGAACTGGTGAAAGAACTGGTAATTACCGGAACACTGATCCTGCTGACTGCTGTTTCCAGCGGATATTTTTTTACAGCCGATAAAAGCAGGAAAAAAGGTCAGAAGATGTGGGATGCCACCACCAAACGGCTGCTGGTCACTTTTATTGTACCGTTGGTAACCGGCGGCATATTCTGCCTGGGGCTGCTGTACCATCATCTTTTTGTGCTGGTGGCACCGGCTACCCTTATTTTTTACGGACTGGCGCTGGTGAGTGCGGAACGCTATACCCTCACCGATATCCGGTATCTGGGGTATTGCCAGATCATACTGGGGCTGCTTTCCCTGTTTTTCCTGGGTTGGGGACTGCTGTTCTGGACAATCGGGTTCGGAGTGCTGCATATCGTCTACGGATTGATTATGCATAAAAAATATAAGTAAAATGAAGCTGTGGAAATGCATACTGTTACTGAGCATATTATTTTTAATAGCAATAAAATATTTTGCATTAACAATAGAATATGCAGATAATGACTTTATATTTGCGGGATTAATTATTGGTTTTTATTTCCTGTTATTTTTAATTGTCTCAGGAATAATTTTTAGAATTGAGTATACAATTTATAGAAAGTATTCTGATTTTAAAGTTTTTAAGCTGACTTTTGTAGCTTTACTCATTTTTGTTGCTGAGATAGGGTTGCACCTA
>JAKOOI010000369.1 GCA_022701475.1 Weeksellaceae bacterium | reverse complement strand
GCCTGAAACATTCGGTGAAAAATCGTTTGCCGCCGTTTCATCGGGCTGGAATGTCATCACCTCGGTCTTCCTTTTTCTTCTTCCCCTGTGGCCGGTGTTCCTGATTGCCGGCGCAGGATATTACTTTTATAAAAAGAACAGGACAACAAAACACTGATACAATACCCGACTTAAAGTATTTTGTCCCCGGAATGATGATTTTAATAATATTTTAATCAGAATTCCGTTTCATGAAAAGTTATTATGAATAATTTTGATTCATCAGGATAATAAAATGGAAAAAACGGATTTAACCTCCGGCATGAAATTGTATCCAACTGATAGAAAAGATTAAAAAGAAAAGATATATTATTAATATTTTGTGGTTCGTGTGAAGTAAAAAGGCTCTCTATCCGAGAGCCTTTTGCTATTTCTGTATAATCTGGCAATTACTTGGCAATGCTTCTTGAGATAACGATCTTCTGGATCTCGGAAGTTCCTTCGTAGATCTGGGTAATCTTGGCGTCACGCATCATTCTTTCCACATGATATTCTTTTACGTACCCATATCCGCCGTGGATCTGCACCGCTTCAATAGTGGTATCCATGGCCACCTGGGAAGCATAGAGCTTAGCCATTGCCCCGCTTTCGGAGATGTCTTTTCCGGCATCTTTCTCTACAGCAGCTTTATAGCAAAGCATTCTTGCCGCGGTAATCTGGGTTGCCATATCCGCCAGCTTGAAGGCGATGGCCTGGTGGTTGATGATTTCGGTTCTGAAGGCTTTTCTGGTTTTTGCATATTTGAGGGCCAGCTCATACGCTCCGGAAGCAATTCCCAGTGCCTGGGAAGCAATCCCGATCCTTCCGCCGTTCAATACAGCCATTGCAAAATTAAATCCGAAACCGTCTTCGCCGATCCTGTTCTCCTTCGGTACTTTTACATTGTTGAAGATCAGAGAATGGGTATCGCTTCCCCTGATTCCCAGCTTGTCTTCTTTCAGCCCGATCTCAAACCCTTCCCAACCTCTTTCTACGATGAAGGCGTTGATTCCTTTATGTTTTTTCTCAGGATCGGTCTGGGCGATCACGATATAATAGGTTGCCGTTCCGCCGTTGGTGATCCAGTTTTTGATCCCGTTCAGCAGGTAATGGTCTCCTTTATCTTCGGCAGTGGTTTTCTGGGAAGTGGCATCGGAACCTGCTTCCGGTTCAGATAAGGCAAAAGCGCCGATCACCTGGCCGCTGGCCAGTGGGGTGAGGTATTTTACTTTCTGTTCTTCGGAAGCGAATTTTTCCAGTCCGGCACATACCAGTGAATTGTTTACGGACATTACCACAGCGGCAGAAGCATCTATTTTTGCAATCTCCTCCATAGCCAGGACATAAGAAACGCTGTCCATCCCTGCTCCGCCGTACTGCGGGTCCACCATCATCCCCAGAAGTCCCATTTCCCCCATTTTCTTCACCTGCTCGGCAGGGAATTTCTGGTCGCGGTCCCTCTCGATTACGCCAGGTAATAGTTCATTCTGTGCAAAATCCCTTGCTGCCTGCTGAATCATCAGCTGTTCTTCTGATAAATTAAAGTCCATAAAAATTACATAATTAGATGGTCGCTAATTTACACTTTTTGGTCAAATCTGAAAACAGAATTGAGATTTAGGCTTTAAAATCTGATTATCAGCAGGTCCGGCATTCCTTATTCATTGCAGAATTGATCACTATATCAGCAAAAAATATTGAAATCATTAATTTTTAAACTAAAACAGCAGGCAGTTTCCGGCATTCTCTGCCAATTTTTGATCCGCCACTTTTATAATTGAAAAAAATGCTTATATTTAAAATCACTTAACGATTAAGCAGAACGATCATGACCATCAAAAGATTATTTGACATCCCCCATTATGCTTTGGAGAAATATCCGAAACCGGATATGTTCGTTACGAAATACCAGGGCGAATGGAGAAAGACCTCTACTCAGGAATTCATCAATCAGGCCAATAAGATATCACGCGGACTTCTCAAACTGGGCATCAAACCGGGTGACAAAATTGCTTTGATCACTACCAATTCCCGTACCGAATGGGCCGTCATGGATCTCGGGCTTTCCCAGATCGGGGTGGTTTCCGTACCTGTATATCCCAGCATTTCACCGGAAGACTATGAATTTATTTTCAACAATGCGGAAATCAAGTACTGCTTTGTTTCGGATAAAGATCTTCTGCAGAAAGTAGTGAAGGTAAAAAACAACATCCCTTCCCTGCAGGGTACCTTTACTTTTGATGACGTGAGCGGTGCTGCGAACTGGAAAGAAATCCTGGATCTGGGCGAAGATGATTCCACCCAGATTGAAGTGGAGGACCTGGCAAAAGCCATCAATCCTGAAGACCTGGCCACCATCATCTATACTTCCGGAACCACCGGGAAGCCGAAAGGCGTGATGCTTACCCACCATAACATCGTCTCCAATGTCCTGGGCTCCATGCCGAGAATCCCGAGGAAGAAAAGCCTGGATTATAAGGATACAAGAGTCCTGAGCTTCCTGCCGATCTGCCATATTTTCGAGAGAATGCTTTTCTATCTGTTCCAGTACAGCGGATTTTCCATTTATTTTGCCGAAAGCATTGATAAGATGGGAGAAAATGTAAAAGACGTCAAACCTCACTATATGAGCGTGGTTCCAAGGCTGGTGGAAAAAGTATATGATAAGATCTATGCTACCGGTTCCTCTGCAGGCGGACTGAAACAGAAGATTTTCTTCTGGGCCCTGGACCTGATCTCAAAAAAGAAAACCGTTTCCGGGCCATCCGGCCTGATGGAGATCATTGCCGATAAGCTGGTGTTCAAAAAATGGAGGGAAGGCCTGGGCGGTGAAATCATCACGCTGGTCTCCGGCTCTGCTGCGCTGTCTACCCGCCTGAACCTGATGTTCCAGAATGCCGGCATCCCGATCCTTGAAGGGTACGGGCTTACGGAAACTTCCCCTGTCATTTCAGTAAATGCCTTCGGAAAAA
Organism: Weeksellaceae bacterium; assembly: GCA_022701475.1. Lineage (GTDB taxonomy): Bacteria > Bacteroidota > Bacteroidia > Flavobacteriales > Weeksellaceae > Chryseobacterium. The sequence goes on along the minus strand of JAKOOI010000369.1, from coordinate 507 downwards.
TGAAGATCGGTACCGTTGGACTGCCGTTGGACAACCTCCAGGTAAAGATCCAGGAAGACGGTGAAATTACCGTAAAAGGGCCTTCTATCTTCAAAGGCTATTTTAAGAATGAAGAAATGAGCCGCGAGGTCTTTACGGAAGACGGCTACTTCAGGACCGGCGATATCGGGCACCTGGACAGCGAAGGTTTCCTGCAGATCACCGACCGTAAAAAGGAAATGTTCAAGACTTCCGGCGGAAAATACATCGCTCCGCAGACGATTGAAAACCTGGCGAAGGCCTCCAAGTTCATCGAGCAGGTCATGGTAGTAGGTGACGGTGAAAAAATGCCGTGCGCCCTGATACAGCCTGATTTTGAGTTTGCCAAAAGCTGGGCCTCAAGAAACAACCTGAACATCGGTACCACCCCGCAGGAAATTGCCAAGAGCCCGGAGCTGAAGGAAAGGATCAAAAAAGAAGTTGAAGGCATCAATGAGCACCTCGGCAACTGGGAACAGATCAAAAAAA
>JAKOOI010000320.1 GCA_022701475.1 Weeksellaceae bacterium | reverse complement strand
CCCAACTTATTTGAGATGGTGTTTACCAATTCTGCCTTTGTCATTTCCTTATTTTAATTTTAAATTTTAGGTGTGCAAATTTAGTTAAAAAAATTGAATATTAACAAATTAGTGGCAAAATATTTTTTTATAAGCAATTGAAAATTTACAGTTTACTTTGGTTTACTTCCCTGTTAACTCACTTTTACATGCTGGAATTATAATATCCGTTCTCTACACAGAAGCGGATGAGATGAAGCTTTGTCTTCAGCCCCAGCTTTTCCGTCAGGCGGTTGATATACGTATCGATGGTTCTCGTACTGAGGCTGAGCTTTTCCCCTATTTCCTTATTGCTGAAGCCTTCATAGCAGAATTTCATCAGCTGTATCTCTGCCGGTGACAGCTCTTCCTGGCTTTTTTTCTGCCGGTCCAGGTATTCCAGTACAGCCAGCGGCTGCTGTTCCCATTCACGGGTATAAAGTGTATAGTCGAAACTGTCTGATGCTATTTTCCCTTTGATAATATCTTTTATGATGCTGCTCTTTTTCTGACAGTAGTATACGTTAGGGATGTTGGCCAGGATGTCTGCCATATCTTCCTGATACGTACCGGAATAAGTGATGACAGGAGTATCCGTATTGCTTTTCCTGATGTATTTAATGGCTTCTATCCCGCTCAGTACCGGCATGAAAAGTTCAATGATAAATACATCTTCCTGTCTCCTGTAATTCCTGCTGATCAGCTCATGGCCGTTGTTACAGTCATTCAGCAGCATATAGAAAGGATTTTCTGTCAGCGTCTTGATCATGATCTTCTTGAAATAAAAATCGCTGTCTGCTATGGAAAACCGCACAGTATTGGATAATATTTTGCTCACTTTACTATCGATTTGGTGAATGATAATTAAAATTCCGAAGACTAAAGTATGAAAAATATGCGGAAACGCAGAATTAATCTCTTACTACCACAAAAAAAATCCGTTTACAATACTTAATTTTGTACATACAGTATTTTTTTTTAATTTCACAATCCCAAACAAATCACAAACTATGTCTTCGAACAGAGAAAAAAAATTAAACAAAGAGGATGTGAGGACAGGAGTACTGAAGTTTATCCTGTCATTTATCATTTTATCAGGTGTTTCGTTCATCTGTATCTTTTTCTTTTTCAAAAGCTACGATATCCAGCGGGAAGGAATCAAAAAGGAAGCGGACAATTACCGCGAGCTGCTCACCAGAAGCGACCTGCTCAGAATCCACGTAGACAGCATCCTGTACCGTATGGACCAGCTTGACATCAATAAGGTGAATAATGATATATTCCTCAGAAATTACATTATGGATAATGTAAGGGATGCCAAAAACATTATGGGAAAGGACAGTGCAGACAATTTCAAGCATTATTCCATACTCATGAAGCAGATAGAGCCTATGCTGGCCCTGAAAAATGATATCGTTACCGTATCTTCCAAGGAACAGATTGCTTTGCGGGATCTGAGTGAATGTAAAGGCAAGATAGGAGTCATGAACAGCGAACTCCGGGTAGACCCTACCAGGAAATTTTCCGGCAGCAGACGCAGAAGATAAAAAAACACCATACACAACACATGCAGGGACAAGTTACACTCTCAAAAAAAGAAAGGCAATACCAGTTTCTATACCTGATCCTGATGCTTTTCGCAGCACTTATTTTTCTGTCGATCATTTTTCTGAAAGGCTTCCAGTCTCCTTTTTCAGATGAAGACATCGTTTCGGTACAGATCCTGGAAGAAAAAGCGAAATTCGACCAGAAGCAGAAATATTCTTACAAGACGATGGACAGCACCTTTTCGATGATCAACAAACTGACCGACCAGGCACCGCAGCCCTTTGTGGAAAATAATATTATGTACGGGATCAACGATGTGGCCAATTATTTCGAGAACGGAGACCATATCATCGATATCCGGAAAGATGCCTATCCTCAGATCGCCAGGTTCTATAAAATGTATTTTAATGATAAAAAAATCATTTCCAGCAAAACCGAGAACATCAAAAATTTTGAAAAGCAGTTTGAGGAATGCTCCATCGGCTTCAGGGAAAAAAAGAGCCAGCTGTTTGACCGTGCCACAGCATTGAAAGCAAGAACCCAGTAATCCTCTGATCCTACATAAAAAAAGTAAATAAAACACATTACACAATCTTAACTATGAATTACTTTCAGAAAAACAAGAAGAATATTATTATCGGTGTTATTGCCACATTGCTCATTGCGGCACTGGTTGCATTGTGGCTTCAGAAGAAAGTGATACACTCCGCCGATGATATCGTGGGGCTTGTATATCCGTCTTCCGTAAAAGTAGGAGACACACTGCTGTTGGAGGACAAAACCCAGTTTGCCAAAACCAAAAGGTGGAATTTCGGAGACGGCACCACCAGCGACAAAAGCAGCGGGATCCACTTTTATAACAAACCCGGCTATTATCAGGTCACCCTGATTGTTGATAACAAATATTCGAAGTCCTTTCCTGTGATGGTTTCCGCCAGAAGTATCCCGAAACCGCAGGATACCCTGAAGATCAGGACGCTGATTGACGCTCCCAGCCAGGGAATGCAGTTTGAGAACATCCAGTTCCGGGCTGTTTCCGATGCCAAACAGTTCACCTGGAAATTCGGGGAAACCGGCAATATCGATTCCAAAGACAAGCTGGCCATCTATTCCTATAAAAAACCGGGCAACTACCTTGTTACCCTGTATACCGACGAGAGCGAAGACCCTATCATCCATCAGATCAAAATTGTTCCCGGCTATGATGCCATCAAGGAGGAAGTAACGGTAGAGGATACCTATGCGAAGATCGACAATGACTTCAAGTATCACCTGCAGCAGATCGCGAATGGCAACAGTTTCAATATGCATTACAATTACCTGCTGAGAACCTACCTGTGCAACAATGAAAATACGGTAGTCAAGGTAAGTGACAGCAAAGTCAATAATTTTTATATGTACTGCGCAGGGCTGCAGTTTGACAAAGGGGTGATCATCCAGACGGTAAAAGTAAACTTCGATGATGCCCAGAACTGCGTAACCAAAGTAGACATCAACCAAAGCAAATAACCGTCCGTTTCTCAGGACTTCACCCACCATAAAATATAAATCAGGATGAAAAATAAACTTCCTCTAGCTGCCTATTATATCGGGATTTCTGTATTGCTCACTGCGTGCCAGGTAAAACTGCCGTCCAGGAAAACTCCCGAGCCCACCCATTACGGACAGGTGGATACTTCACCGGTTGTGAATGGTTTCCCTAAAAAATCCGTTCCGTGGATCGCCATTTCAGACCGTGCAAAAAATACGGCCTATCTGGATAAAAG
>JAKOOI010000317.1 GCA_022701475.1 Weeksellaceae bacterium | reverse complement strand
AACATGGTAACGATCAGCAGGACAATCATCAGCCCGAGCAGAATACTGCTGAGCTTCCCGATATATTCGTATTTTACCATTCCTACCACCCTCATGATGCCTAATCCCAAGACAACGAAGAACATATGCTTGATAACGTGACCTGTAGTGGTCCCGTTATTGACAATATATTCCAGATTCGAACTTGCAGAATATACCGGGAAGATGGAGAAAATGGAGATCACAAGAATGACCATCCAAAGTACTTTATCGCCCTTCAGGAATTCAAATCTGTTTTCTGTATCTTGTTCGTTCATCATATTTTCAGGCTTTAGCGGCCGTTTTCTGACTGGCGGCAATCAGGACCTGTTCTTTAAACTGGCGGCCCCTGTCTTCGTAGCTTTTAAATAAATCAAAGCTGGCACAGCATGGGGAAAGCAGCACCGTTTCTCCTTTTTTAGCCAGTGATCTTGAAATTTTCACGGCTTGCTCCATGCTGGAAGTGTCATAAATAACATCTTTCTTATCTTTGAAGAAGTCTATGATCTTCTGGTTGTCGATCCCGAGGCAGACTATGGCTTTCACTTTTCTTTTTACCAGGTCTTCTATTTCGGTATAATCATTTCCTTTATCCACTCCGCCCACAATCCAGACGGTTGGGGTTTTCATGCTTTCCAGGGCATAATACGCTGCATTTACATTGGTTGCCTTGCTGTCATTGATGTATTTCACTCCATCTATTTCAGCCACGCCTTCCAGCCTGTGTTCTACTGCCTGGAAAGTCATCAGTGAATTCCTGATGCTTTCATTATTGATTTCCAGGATCTTTCCTGCAATGGAAGCAGCCAGGCTGTTGGCAACATTGTGTGTGCCGATGAGCGACAGGTCTGCCGTTTTCATGGCAAAGCCGTCATTCAGTTTTACAACAATGTTCTCTCCTTCCACAAAACCGCCTTCCGCGAGTTTTTCTTTCGTGGAAAAAGGAATCATCCTTGCTTTGATTTCCAGCTTTTCCAGCAGGCTTTTGCTCATTTCATCATCTTTGTTGTAAATGAAGAAATTATCGTTTTCCTGGTTTTCCGCTATCCTGAACTTGGCCAGTGCATATTCCTCGTAGTTGTAGTTGTACTGGTCCAGGTGGTCCTGGGACAGGTTCAGCAGCAGGGAAATGTACGGCCTGAAATTCTGGATGTCATCCAGCTGGAAGGAGCTGACTTCCAGAACATAATATTCATGCTTCTCATCGGCTACCTGCTTTGCGAAGCTGTACCCGATATTTCCGCCGAGCCCTACTTTAAGTCCGTCGTTTTTCAGGATGTGATAAATCAGTGAAGTGGTGGTGGTTTTTCCGTTGCTTCCGGTGATGGCAATGATTTTCGCATCGGTAAACTCCGCAGCGAATTCAATTTCCGAGGAAAGCCTGATGCCTTTCTCCTGGATTCTGGTAATCAGTTCAGCCTTTTTCGGGATGCCGGGGCTTTTTACGATCCAGCCGGCCGCGAGTATTCTTTCTTCATCGTGGCTTCCTTCTTCAAATTCAATTTGATTTTCAGTCAGAAACTGCTTATAGTGCTCCTTAATGGCTCCTTTGTCTGAAAGAAATACTTCCAGGCCTTGTTTTTTAGCCAAATAAGCAGCGCCGCATCCGCTTTCTCCTCCTCCTAAAACAACTATTTTCATATTAATTTTTTTGTATTGTGTAAAAAGCAGAAATGTACAAGGTACTTGAACATTTCACTTTTACAGCATTTTTATCTCATCTTCAGGGTAATCAGGCATACAATGGCCAGCATGACCCCGATGATGATCATCCGGTTTACTATTTTACTTTCATGGAAACCTCCCTTCTGATAATGGTGATGCAAAGGGGACATCCTGAATAATCTGTTGTTCTGGGCATGCTCCAGCCCGTATTTTTTCTTTCTGTATTTAAAGACGACCACCTGCAGCATCACGGATACGTTTTCGATCAGGAAAATCCCGCAGAGTACAGGTATCATCAGCTCTTTCCTTAAAATGATGGCCAGTACGGCAATAACGCCGCCCAGCATCAGGCTTCCGGTATCGCCCATAAAGACCTGTGCCGGATAGGTATTGTACCAGAAGAACCCGATGACCGCTCCTACCATGGCGACTACGAAAATCGTGGTTTCCCCCATATTCGGGAGGAACATGATTTTCAGGTAATCGGCGAAGATGATGTTTCCGGACAGGTAGGCAAAAAGCCCCAGGGTGAGCAGGATGACCGTGCTGGTCCCTGCAGCGAGCCCGTCTATCCCGTCTGTGATATTGGCTCCGTTGGATACCGCTGTTATGATAAAGATAACGATAGGTATAAAAACAATCCACGCCCATTCGTGGGCATCTTTGTCATTCATCCAGAAAAGGATCCCGCTGTAGTCAAATTCATTATTTTTAGCAAACGGTACGGTGGAAACGGTTATTTTTTCCGTCGGCATAAAATTCTGCTCCACATTGTTCCTGTTGACCACTCTGGCGTCTGCATATTTCCTTTTAACGGTAACGTCCGGATGAAAGTACATGGTCACCCCGATGATTACACCAAGCCCGACCTGTCCTATGATTTTGAATTTCCCGCTCAGTCCGTCCTTATTTTTCTTGATTTTTTTAAGATAATCATCCACGAATCCGATTGCGCCCATCCAGATCATCGAAACCAGCAATAAAACAATGTATACATTTGTAATACGCGTGAACAGCAGGACCGGGATCAGGGTGGCCAGGATAATAATCAGTCCTCCCATAGTAGGAGTTCCTTCCTTCTGCTTCTGACCGTCAAGCCCAAGGTCACGCACCAGTTCTCCCATCTGCTTTGCCCTGAGATAATTGATGATCCTTTTTCCATAGACCAGTGCAATGGTGAGGGACAGCAATACCGCCATCCCTGCACGGAAGGAAATGTACCTCAGCAGTCCTAGTCCGGGAATGTGGATTCCGTGGTGGGTCAGATATTCATATAGATAGTATAACATTGTTCCTAATTTTAAATATATAATAAGCTGTAAATGACAAACTGTACTGTAAGACTTTTATCCTTAGTAAATTACATTTATTATTTGCTCATTAGTTTCCACAGCTCATCAATGGTTTCCCGGTCATCAAAATGATGCTTCACTCCATTGATTTCCTGATAATTTTCGTGACCTTTTCCGGCTACCAGGATGATATCTTTCGGTTCTGCAAATTTGATGGCCATTTTTATGGCTTCCTTCCTGTCCGGGATGGA
>JAKOOI010000365.1 GCA_022701475.1 Weeksellaceae bacterium | reverse complement strand
ATGGAAACAATAAAAGAAAAGAATGAATATTATTATTGCGATCATTGTCATTACAGCCATCATCAGCCTGGCTGCCCTCAACAACAGCAGTATTTTTGAAAAGTATAAATTCAGCGTCGGTGCCATAACCCAGCGGAAAGAATACATCCGGCTGCTCTCTGCCGGATTTCTGCACGCGGACCTCATGCATCTGGCCTTCAATATGCTGACCCTCTATTTTTTCGGGCCCATCGTACTTGAAGGTTTCGGGAATATCGGATTCATCCTGATCTATTTCGGATCGATCATTTTAGGAAATCTCTTTTCACTCTTTATTTATCAGAAACAACCCTGGTATTCTGCGATCGGTGCGAGCGGCGGCGTATCCGGGATCCTGTTTGCGGCCATTGCACTGTATCCGGCCATCAAGATTTTCATCTTTTTTATTCCGATCGGTATTCCGGGTTTTATCTTCGGACTGCTGTATTTCAGCTATTCGGTATACATGATGCTGAATCCAAGCCAGCACGATAATATCGGCCATGCCGCCCATCTCGGAGGTGCTTTCTTCGGTCTGGTCTATGCAGTACTCAACCAGCCATCCGCTGCAATAGCCAACTCCTTGTACATCGGGATCATGGCACTCCCGCTTATTTACCTGAGCTATGAAATTTTTGTCAGGAAAAGAATAGGATAAAATCATCCCGCATTACAGATAGAAAACCCAGTGAATCATTGATGCTCACTGGGTTTTGTTTTTACGTATCTTCATCGGTTATCTGTTCCGCCAGGTATAAAGGCAGTTTTTTTGCAGCTGTCAGAAGCCGGTAATTGTTGATCTTCTTTTCTGTGGAGCTTTTTGTATACCCGTTACAGTTCAGGTACAGAAAATAAGCCATTAACCGGTTATAGTCATCCAGTTTTTCATCTTCCATCATGAGAATCATCTGGTCCATAAACTTTACTTTTTCCTTTGATTCTGAAATGGCACGGCCTAATCGCGGAATGTTGCTGTAGTAATGATTTTTTTCTCCGTTCTCCAACCGAAAAAAAGTTCCGAAGAGAAGGTCCGGCACATGTATGTCAAGTTCTTCCAGCTCACGGATGTAGGTTTTTCTGTCTTTCCAGGCATAACTGCCGTCTGAAACCCGCTCAAACCGGTCATTCATCATATCAAGATGAGATTTCAGGAATATTTCCCATCTGCCCGTTTCAGCTGACAGCAGGGCCATATTGATGGCCTGTATTCTGGGACTCATGTCCTGGCTGCAACTGCCTACCGCCTGGGCTGATCGCATGGAATCCAGTAATTCCTCCTTTTCCGGTACCGACAGCTTCCGCCAGTTTTCAGGTAATGAAACCACGGCATTGGTATATCTGTCACTTTTTGCATTGTCTGTAAATTTACCGGTTGAAATATCCGTCAGGCAGTCAGAATAAATGATCTGTTTCGTATATTTTCGATCCAGCGAAATGCTTTTAAAGTTTTCGGGAAAATAAAAAGCATCCACAGATTCTTCCGAATATGCCGTTTTTTCCCGGTAAGATAAAATCCACGTGCCTTTGGAAGGTTTTTCATACAGTGATTTTCTGTACTTCTGCCTTATATGTAATCCGTAACTGTCCTTAACCGGAATTTCATCGTAAACAATTTCATGGCCGGCGCCGTCCTTTCTGTTGGATCTGATGATCAGAATATCTTTCCGGACTTGTGCCTCAGGATATTTTAAAATGAAATTTTCCAGGGAGATCTGGCTTTCCATATCTTTTTTAGCCTGAGCCATGTTTCCCGATTTCATCTGGATAATCCAACCTTTCAACTGCTGTTTTGCGTAGAAAACCTTGGTAAGGTCGCATCTCTTGTATTTCAGATGCAGGGAATCCACTGTTTTACTAAGCTTGGACATGGTGGATTCACTGTAGATCATGCCGTTTTTAAAGGTTGTGAACTCCTGTGCAGGGCATGAAATGCTGAGGAATAAAATGGCAATCAGGAAAACTTGCATCCGTATCATGTTATCAGTTTTTCTGAGAACGGAAAGTAATTTGAATTTAGTATACTGTCCGGTGATGAATTTCAGTATTTATCATTTTTTAAAATCCTTAACGGTCCGTAACCGATCTCTTTGCCTGTTATTTCCGTCCGAAAACAAACCGGTCATTGCCGGAGAGATCTTTCAGCAGAAAAGATTCAGCGAAATCCTTTTGATAAAGTTCAAGCGTCTCGGGGCCCAGCTTCTGGTTGATTTCCAGAAACAACAACCCGTTTTCTCTCATATGTTTTGCAGAATCAGAGGCAATTTTCCTGTAGAAAACCAAGGCATCCGGAACAGGGGAGAAAAGCGCCATCTGAGGTTCAAAGCCCTTTACCGAATCCTCGATTTCAGGAACTTCATCGATGCCGATGTAAGGCGGATTGGAAATGATGATGTCAAAATTTTCATCCAGTCCGGAATTCAGGTAATCTGCATGGATGAAATGGATTTCAAGGCGGTGAAGCGCTGCATTTTTTCGGGCAACGTCCAGCGCTTTTTCAGAAAAATCAATAGAGAATACCTCGGCATGGGGAAAATGTTTTTTCAGCACGAGGGGAATCACACCACTCCCTGTACCGATATCAAGAATTTTCAAATCCTGAAGGCCATACAGTTGGGAGCTCTGGATCTTCTTGATGGCGAGTTCCAGCAGCTCTTCCGTCTCCGGACGGGGAATGAGGACATGCTCATTCACAGAAAACGTCATTCCGTAGAATTCGGTTTCGCCAAGGATATGCTGATACGGTTTGCCGGTTTCCAGTTCAGAAAGAATATACAGCAGTTGACG
>JAKOOI010000315.1 GCA_022701475.1 Weeksellaceae bacterium | reverse complement strand
TCCGCGAAAAAGGAGTAAAAGTAATTGTGGCCACCGGCCGTTCCATTAATTCTCTGGACCATATTAAAGATATTGATTTTGACGGGTTCATCACCTTCAACGGCGGATATTGTGCCACGGCCGAGGGAGAACTCATGTACCGGAAAGCGATCGATCCCGGAGATATTGAAAACCTGGTAAGGTATGCCAGCAAACATCCTTTAAGCTATTCTTTAATGTATGAGGATAAAGTGGAAATCAGCGATACTACTCCCGAGGTAGTGGGCATGTATGCACACATAGACCTTCCCGTTCCTCCCCTTCAGGATAAAACGTCTATCGATATGGAAAATGTTCTTCAGGCCAATATCTTCCTCGGACCGGATGATGAAAAAGCCTTCATGGAAAGCGTAATGCCCAATTCGGTAAGTTCACGTTGGACTCCCCTTTTTGCAGATGTCAATCCCGGGGGGATCAGCAAGCAGACCGGGATTGAACATTTCTGTAGCCATCTCGGGATCAGCCTGTCGGAAACCATGTCTTTCGGAGACGGAGGAAATGATATTTCCATGCTCAAATGTACGGCGATCGGAGTTGCCATGGGCAATGCGAATCCTTATGTAAAAGAGATTGCAGATTATATTACGGAAGATGTGGATCATCATGGCATCGAAAAGGCATTATATCATTTCGGTGTCCTGTGAATGAGGAAAACGGCAATAAAACTCAGGATTCCTGAAGTTATTTTTTCCATAATCTGTAAAGCTTTAATAATGAAGTCGCTTTTTACCTGACCGGCCGTACCGTGGTATCCGTTTTTATACGGAATTTCAGAAAAGGCACAATATGTGTATAACACTACTCAACAACATTAAAATTTTTGAGTCATGAGAAGTATATTATGGTTAGTCGCAGTCATTTGTATTGTAGTATGGCTATTAGGAATGCTCGGTATCGTTCCGGGAATGAGCACAGGATATTTGGTTCACGTATTGCTGGTTATTGCCATCATTGTGATCTTATATAATCTTATCACAGGAAGAAGGCCTTTGGATTAACAGAACCCTTCACAAGAAATAAAAGCCGGGAACAGCAATGCTGCTCCCGGCTTTTCGTATGTATACAGACTGTCCGTTATTTACCGGCCGGTTTTGAGGCAGTTGCTCCCAGCTTGGTTTTTACGGTTGGTGTAATATCTTCTCCTCCGTCCATATAAGCAAGATTGGTATTGCCCAGAGAGGCGGCTACATCAAATACATAAGCCAGCCCTTTATCTTTCGCTACTGCTGAGATCGTCGTGCTTACTTTCTTCTGGATCGGCGTGAACAGTTCAGATTGTTTTTTGGAAACCTCCTGAGCAGCTTTTGTACGGGATGCTTCGATATCTTTCCCTAAAGTCTGCAGTTCGGTCTGTGCCGCGGTCAGCTCCTTGATCACGGCTTCCTTATTGGCTTCGCTGATGGTCTTCTCCTTATCCTGTGCAGCCTTCAGCTTCGTCTGGTAGGAAGTGATCATCTTTTCGATTTCTCCCTGTTTGGTCTTGGTAAAAGCATCCAGGGAAGCCTCAGCCGTTTTGGCTTCGGGAAGCGCAGCAAAAATTTCATCTGAATTCACATGGCCTATCTTCTGTTGGGCATTGGCCAGATTGGAAGTCAGGAAAAGGCCTGCCGCGGCGGCAGAAGTCATCATCAGTTTTTTCATTTCTTATTTTAATTTGTTAATTTATTAAACAATAAGTTTGAGGCAGCAAATATACTAAATATAACGGATCAGAGGATGATACAGGCAAAGAAGTATGCATCGCGTAAGTGGAGTACAATTTTAATAACAGGAAACAAGCCGGCTTACGATCTGATAAAAAACCGGCGGTGTGCTGCGGTTGTGATCATCTGAAAAAAGAAGCCCGGCACCGGTCCGGACTTCTCAAAAGAATAGATGTAAAAAAAATAATCGTTAAAAATTATACCTCAGCCCCAGCTGTGCCTGGAACCTTGAAGCAAACTGATCCACCGTGTAAGGCAGTCCGGGTGTCCTGAAATTATACACAGGATCCCCTGCAGAAGGCTGGCCGGCAGCGATATTTCCTGTTTTTGTAAGGCCTACGCTGGCTGTAGAGTTGAATGTATTCGGTACGAAATACACCTTGCCCCAGTCCTTGTTGAGCAGATTGGTCAGGTTGATGATACTCAGGGAAACCTGCAGGGTGTTTTTGTTTTTCCGGCTCAGGCGGATTTCATCCATAATCCTCATATCGGCCTGGATGTTCCATGGCGTATGGTCTCCGTTTCTTTCCGTAAAAGTTCCCCTGCGGCCTTTCAGGTATTCGTTCCCGTTGATGAAGTTTTCATAGTCGGCCACCTGCTGTGCGGAAGTAACCACCGTATTTCCGGAAGCATCTTTGATCGGCGCGATGTATTTCGTGGCTTCTGCTGCGTCCTTAAAGATATAGGCAAGGCCGGCAGCCTGTCCGGAATTGGCGATCGTACTGTTTACAAATCCCCAGGAGAACGGATTCCCGGACTGTGCGTTGAAGTAGACATTGGCAGACAGCCTGTTTAATTCCGATAAGTTCAGTGAATACCCAAGGTTGGCGACTACCCTGTTTTTGATGGCAAAATTAGACGTCGTCAGCTTCGGATCGTTCGGGGTAAGCGACTGATTCATCTGCCAGTTGCTCTCCATGGAATTCCGGATCCCGTTGGTAATGTCTTTGGCATCTCCATAGGTATACGCCACAAAGAAATTGAGTCCGAAGTTATAAGCTTTTGCGAGCTGTGCCGTCAGATTATACCTGTAACCTTCCTTGGTATTGGACAGCAGATAGGCGTTTGAAAAATTACTGTTGATGTTGGTGGTATAGACCGGCATTTCGTGATTCATATCGTAGCTGTAGTAGGTTACGTTATCCGTTTTATTCACCTGCTGGAATTTCAGGTCATACAGCACCTTGGTATAGATGCCTTCCAGAGTAAGTTTGTATCCTGAGAGCGTGTAGTCGAATCCCAGTGAGCTTCGCCACACCTTGGGCATTTTAAAATTATTATCGATCAGGTCTACCTGGACTTTGGAAGAGTTCTGCCATTTCGGGAAACCGGTGCTTACCAGGGGATCGCCGTTGGCAGCCAGCTGGGCAGCAGTCGGTGCATTGTAATCATAGCTTCCGAAGCCTACCCCGTCGTTATAATAAGCATATCCGAGCCATGCGAAAGGAATCCTGCCCACGAAAATCCCGGAACCTCCTCGCATCACAACCGACCGGTCCTGGGTAAGATCAAGATTGAATCCCAATCTCGGCGACAGCGTAGGTTTGTTCAGATAATTGTTGGTCAGCTGGCTCAGCGGCGTGTAGGTATATGTACTTCCATAATAAGGATCCGCAGGAGAGTTTGTTACTTTCTGACTCAGCAGTGGCTTATCGGGCAGATCGGTATAATCCACCCTGATCCCCGGTGTCAGCCTCAGCCTTCCCCAGTTGATTTCATCCTGGAAATACATGGACAGCAGGTTTACTTTGTAGTGGGCATAAGGATTGTCAAACAGGCTCTGTCTTCCGTCTCCGTTTAGCGAATAAGTTCCCCGGATCCTGGACGGATTGGCATTGTAGAAATCGGTAAGGCTTTTGTAGGAAATCCTTCCGTTCAGCGCATTGACGAATCCATAATCGATATTGTACAGTTCATTATGTGTTCCCAGGAGGAACGTATGATGTCCGGCCTTGTAGGTGAGATTATCGGTAATCTCGAATGTCTTCTGCTTCATATTGAAAACCGTGGCTTCCCGGTCATTTCCCAAAAGAATGGTTCCGCCGTTATAGGCAATTTCCACCTGTGGGAACATGGCATTCCGGGAGGTTGGATCGCGGTAATCGTGGATGGAAGAATACCCGAGGATCAGATTATTGTTCAGGCGGTCATTAAAGCGGCTTTTGAGTTCCAGCGTCGTGGTGGAAGCATTGTTTTTCTGCACGAAGTCCATACCGGAAAAACGGAAGTTTGCCCCGTCCCTTTCGAGATTGGAAGCCTGGGAAAAAACGGTGTTGTTTTTAATGGAAAGCGTATGCCGGTCACTGATTTTCCAGTCCAGCTTATTGAAAAGCTTGGCACTTTCCGAGAAATTGCTGTATTCGTCAGATGTTCCTGCATTAAACCCGTATTTATTCTGTACGAAACCGGCAATCTGTTGCGCCGTTGTGCCGTCTACCAGCGCACCCTGGTCTCCGGCATTATAGAAAACAGGGTCTGTCCTTTTGGTGTATTCCATATTGGTAAAAAGAAAGACTTTATCCCGCACCACGGGAAGGCCTACTCTTCCTCCGTAAATAAAATCCTGGAAAGAGCGCGGCATTTTAGAGCCGTCGCCTGCACGGTTGCTGCCCGTAATCGCAGCATTCCTTCCATACGCATACAGGGATCCCTCTACATTGTTGCTGCCGCTCCGGGTAACGGCATTGATGCTGCCGCCGAGGAAATTCCCGAGTTTTACGTCATAAGGGGCAATATAGACCTGTACATCCTGGATCGCATCCAGGCTGATGGAGTTGGAACGCGTACTGCTCCCCGGCATTCCTGATGTTCCGGTCTGGCCGCCCAGCGAAGGGCTGAAACCGATGGCGTCGTTGTTGATGGAACCGTCAATGGTAACGTTGTTGTATCTGAAGTTGGTTCCGTTGAAAGAGTTGTTGGCACTCTGCGGAACCAGCTTTGTGACATCCTGGATTCCCCGGTTGATGTTCGGGAGTCCGGAAATCTGTGCCTGGCTGATGCCTACGCCAAATTTGGCAGCGGATGTCCTTTTGGAAGTCAGCTTCACTTCATCAATCATCTTTTCTTTATTTCCTGCCTCCACAACCGGAAGATCGTTGTTCCCCAAAGAAAGCTGTATATTATTATTGGAATAAATAACTTTGGATCCGTCCGTGATCTCCAGATTATACGGTCCGCCGGGCTGAAGGTTATCCAGGCTGAACTGCCCGTTTTTATTGCTTTTGGTTTCAAAAGTACTGTTCGTGGGAACGTGGACGAGCTTAACGGTCATTTCAGACGTCGTCCCTCTCAGCCTCCCGAAAATTTTAGAACTTGTTTCCTGTGAAAAAACAAAGCTGAAAGATAAAAATGCAATGGCGCAGATTACTTTTTTCATTTTTTTAATACTTCAAATTGTACCACAAAAGTACCCTGAAGCACTATTCCGCGCCGTTAACATACAGATAACATTATATCACCAAATGCTTAACATTTCCTTAAAAAAAAATTAAAAAATCAACCCCTATTGCTTTTACTCATGTTACGTTATACTGTATTATATACTGATAATCAGATTATTATTGTGAAATAATGTGATTTTGAAATAATGAACATGCGTTAACAAAGCTTGTCGGTCTGAAAGGTTTGAGAGAATGAAACAATACCGGTGAAAGGAAATTTCAGGATCAGCGGTTCCCGTTGACATTCAATCAGGCGAAAAAATTTCACGAGAAGAATTGATTGAGCTCCAAAAAAAAATACCGGCAAGGT
>JAKOOI010000286.1 GCA_022701475.1 Weeksellaceae bacterium | reverse complement strand
AGTCTTACCGACCATGCCCTTTCACTGGTGATATTATCGATCTTCAGTCCCAGGCGGTACTTCGGGCGGTCGTAGAAAATGCTGGCATCAAACATTTTGTAGGAAGGAATGATCACTTTCGCCTTCTGCGTATTCGTCTGATAAGAGGAGCTTCCGATATTTCCGCCGAAACCTGCCCCGAGGCCGCTTAATTTCCCCTTTACAAAAGCATAGCTCACCCAGAAATTATACATGTTCTGAGGACCTGAAGCAGCAGGGCGCAGATCCAGGACCGAAGCATCCGCTTCGGTGAATTTACTGTCATTATAGGCATATCCTACGATAATATTCAGCCCTGCCACGGGATTTGCCGTGATGTCCGCTTCTACGCCTTTGCTGTATTGTGAGCCGTCCTGAATGGAGAAATTGGCATCATCGGGATCCGTTCTCAGGACATGGTCTACATGGATGTCGTAGTAACTGACGGTACCGACAAGCCTGTGGCCGAACAGGTCTGCTTTGGCCCCGAATTCCAGTTGGTTTCCCCTCTGCGTAACGAAATTATTCCCGTTCCTGTCAACACCGCTGATGTTGAAGAACCCGTTCAGGTAATTTCCGAAAAGCGATACCTTGTCTTCTACGATTTCATATACCAATCCTGATTTATGGGACAGCGCCGTCTGGGTATAAGGGCCGGCCTGCAATCCGCTTACGCTCAGGCCGCCCGCCGTCTGGCCCGTCAGGATATTATAGACTCCTTTATAATGAAAATCGTCTACCCGGAGGCTTCCCATCACTTTCAGCCGGTCCGTAATATCGAATACATCGGAAATATAGGCAGCATAGGTGTTGTCGCTGCTCTTTTCTTTCCTCGGAGTTCCGGTATTGGTCAGGTTGTCCAGCTGGTCCCTGGTCACCCGGTAGGTTGCCGGCGTATTCACGAAATCGACTACCGGTGCATTCACCGTCGTACGGTCGAAACTGTTGAAGTTGTTGTAATAATCGAGGCCGATCACCATTCTGTTCCGGAACCTGCCGATCAGGAAGTCGCCGATAAAGTTTTGCTGGAGGTTTGTCGCGATAAAATTGGTATTCCCTGCAATCACGCTCGCCTGTAAGGTAGTATCGGAGCGTCCGTTCAGCGCAGTGATGTACCCGTTGATGGTTGATTTTGCCCTGGAGAATATCGTTTGTGAAGTCCATTGGGAAGAGATCTTGTAGTTCAGCTGCCCGAAGATATTCATCATCTGGGTAGAATACGTGATATCGTCGCCCAGGAATGTTTTGGTATAAGGAAAATTCATATCTGCAATCGACTGGATTTTATTGCTTCTCGTGTAAGGGTTGAACCGCACGACCGAGGTTCCCTTCGCGATCCCGAATTCCACATCCAGCAACAGGGACAGCCTGTCATTGATCTGATAGGAAAAGCTGGGGGCCAGGGCCAGGCTGTTGGTGAACCCGTTGTCCTGGAAGCTTTTTTCAAAGGTGGTCGCTCCGTTCAGCCTGAACAGCGCGGTCTTGTCTGCATTCACCGGGGTATTGGCATCGAAGGTGAGCCTGTTGAAATTCCGGCTGCCTCCCGTATAACTCACTTCGCCGCCTTTTCCGTTGTACGGTTTTTTGGTGACCCTGTTGTACAGTCCGCCGTAGCTGCTGGATACCTGCGTTCCGAAAAGCGTGGTGGAAGGGCCTTTGATCGCTTCTACCCTTTCCAGGTTGGCATTGTCCAGAAACGAAAATGCGGCGCCGGCCACTCCGTTTCTTGCATTCGGCTCCGTATCGAAACCGCGGGACCGGAAAGTCACCCTTCCCTGGTTGGCAATCATCGGGATTCCGGCACCGGGAATGTTTTTCGATACGCTTCCGAGGTCAACGGCCGACTGCTGGATGATAAGTTCCTTAGGAACCGTATTGTACACCTGAGGGTTTTCCAGGTATTTGACCGGTAACTTGGCGACATAAGGGCTTTCTTTTCCTGTTATCTTTTTCATATCCCCGACAATCCGTACTTCCTGCAGCACCTGGATGTTTTCTTTGGACAGCCGGTACATCACCGGAGTATCCTTGTCCTGTTTAACCTCAACCGGGATCTGCTGTTCTTTCAGTCCGGGCATCTGTATCCTGACAATGTAGCTGCCGGGTACCATCCCGGAAAAGCTGAAATGGCCGTGAATATCCGTGGTCGTCATTTTATCCTGGCCGAGCAGGGAGACCGATACGAGTTCGAGGGGTTCGTTATCAATAGACGTAACAGTTCCTGAAATGGAACCGGTATTCGTCTGTGCGAAAAAGAATGAGCAGCACAAAATAGAAATCAGAAAAGAGAGACGTTTCAGCATAATGGATCAATATAAATTTCTTCCCTTTATTTATCAGGAAAGAAATGGTGAGACTTTAAAAATTTCATATGATTTTGTGACGGCGGAAATCCTCGAGAGGATGGTTATTAATAAAGGAATTTGTAATTGCCTGTTTTACTAAGCTTATTTAGACCAAATATTAATAAGGTGCAAATGTACTTAAAAATCTGTTTCCCTTATTGAATTTGTGGTAGGAAATGAAAATAAAATTTAACCAGCCCGGCAACGCCATATTCGTCGGTTGTCCGGCAAACTTTATCTGCAGGATGATTCGTTTGATCGCACTGAGTTCCCCCGGCAGATCTGTATTAGCCGTACGTCTTCAACGCTGCTATATTATGCTTATTTTCAACACATAAGCTCAAAATAGAACTAAATGGTCTGAAAACAGTTTAGCGTACATGAGATAAAGACCGAAGATTTTTCGAAACTTTTTTTTGCTTTCTGTAGCACGAGGCATTTAACTTTATTATTAGGAAGTCATGTCTTTGTGACTTTTGCCGTTGAAAGCCTGGTTTCGGGAGCCTCAACCACCGGATGCCATTCCTTACCAGACCGGATTAAAAAATCATAGATTTGACTCATCTTTTATTTACGTTGTTAAAGGAATTCGCGAACCTCTTCGAGGTTTTTTAAAACTTTTGAGCGCTTTTTAAACATAACAGTTTTAACTTCTCTATACATCAAGCATATCTTTTGTGACTTTTGTGGTTAAAAGCTTGGTTTATAGAGTCTCCGCTACCGGAAAAAATTAAATCTTATATCACTCATTGTCAAAAAGACCGTTCAGTTTTCCGCAGAAGTCCTTTCCACGATGAGCCACGCAGCTTCCAGCATTTTCACCAGTTGAAGGTAGGGCCGGA
>JAKOOI010000362.1 GCA_022701475.1 Weeksellaceae bacterium | reverse complement strand
TGGATAAATTCCATATCGATGGTCTGCGGCTTATGCCTGGCGTCTACCAGGACGAAAAGATTTACCAGGTTTTTCCGGTTAAGGATATAATTGGTAATCAGCTTTTCAAAATCCTTACGGATGGATTTTGAAACCTTTGCATATCCGTATCCGGGCAAATCGGTGAGATACCAGCTTTCATTGACCAGGAAATGGTTGATGAGCTGGGTTTTTCCCGGGGTACCGGATGTTTTGGCCAGGTCTTTATGATTCATCATCGCGTTGATCAGGGAAGATTTCCCTACATTGGATCTCCCGATAAAAGCATATTCCGGGAGTGTAGGTTCCGGGCATTCCTGCCACTTGCCGCTGCTCTTGACGAACGTTGCTGTTTTAATAACCATTGTATTGCATATTTTTAGAAAAACAAACCATTAAGAAAATTCTTAATGGTCGGTCTGTATTGTTTTATACTTTGTCTTTTAACCAGCTGTAGAGGATTTCATTGAAATCATCCGGCTTTTCCATCATGGCGGCATGTCCGCATTTTTCGATCCAGAAAAGGTCTGAATTCGGAATGAACTTATGCATATCTTCCGCTACTTCAGGAGGAGTCACATTATCATTCCTGCCCCAGATCAGGCATGTAGGGGTCTTTATTTTCGGGAGATCGTTCAGCATATTATGCTTGATGGCACTTCGGGCAAGCATTACCGTCTTGATGCCTTTCATCCTGTCATTTACCACCCCGAAAACTTCATCCACGAGATCTTCGGTAGCCACGGCAGGATCATAAAAAACCTCTTCCGTTTTTTTCCGGATGTAAGAACGGTCGTTCTTTCTCGGAAAGCTGTCTCCAAAGGTCCTTTCATACAGCCCGGAACTTCCTGTAAGCACCAGGTTTTTTACCAGGTCCGGACGGGCCAGGGTGAGAATAAGCCCCACATGGCCTCCCATCGAGTTTCCTACAATGGTTACCGGTCCGGAAATATGGCTTTCAATAAACTTGATGATATACTTTGCTATCGTCGTAAGATTGGTATTGAGCACCGGTAAATCATAGATCGGCAACTGGGGAACGTATACCTTGAAGCCTCTGCTGGAAAAAAAACTTACCATCTTATCGAAATTACTCAAACCACCCATTAAACCGTGCAGCAGCACCAATGGATGTCCTTCTCCCGCCTCAACAAAGGTATATTTCTTTTCTTTTTTTGTACTGAATATCATAGGATGCCTTAATAAAGCCTTGCAAAAATACAAATTAAACCTCAAAAAAATTTTGATTACCCTAATTTAAAATAAAAATAACATACCAAACTCGTTTTTCCTCACTTTTTTGTGAAACTCTTTTTTATGGGATGAATAATACCACCTGCAATTACCGGCATATCAATTTTTTAAGGCCCTTTATCTCAAAATTTCGTAAAACTTATTAACATCAAGGGAAAAAGTGGGAAAAAGTGGGAACTTTTGGAAATTATTATATAAATTTGTCCCAAATGAATAGTTTCATTGGGACATACGAGTGTAAAATTGACGATAAAGGCCGCCTGAAAGTTCCTTCCGCGCTGATCAAACAGATGGAAAACTTCGGGGACAAAGCTTTTATAGTCAAGAGATCTGTGTTTCAGTCCTGTCTTGAGGTATATCCTGCGCGTGCGTGGGATAAGGTAATGGGCAAGATTAATAAATTAAACAGGTTCATTAAAAAAAATGCCGATTTCATCAGGGTGTTTACAGCAGGTGTGAGGACGGCAGAGCTGGATAATGCAGGCCGGTTACAGATTTCGAAGGATCTGGCAAATTTTGCAGGCCTTCAGAAAGAAATCGTTGTTACCGGCGCAGGGGAATTATTCGAAATATGGGATAAGGAAGCTTATGAAAAGGTAATTTCGATCGATGAAGCTGATTTTGCCAGCCTTGCAGAGGAGGTGATGGGCGCTTTTGATGAAGAAGAATAACTGATGGTAATAAAAGAATAAAAAACACAATTTAACATGTATCATAACCCCGTTTTGCTGAAACAGAGTGTAGATGATTTGGTGACGAATCAGGACGGAATATATGTGGACTGTACTTTCGGCGGCGGAGGTCATTCAAGAGAAATCCTGGGAAGGCTTTCGGGGCAGGGGAAACTCTTCAGCTTCGATCAGGACCTGGATGCCCTGAAGAATACCATTGATGACCCGAGGTTCACTTTAATCAACCAGAACTTCCGGTTCCTGGAAAATTCCCTGCTGATGTACGGGATTTCCCAGGCGGACGGTATCCTGGCTGATCTCGGTGTGTCTTCCCACCAGTTCGATGAAGCGGAAAGAGGGTTCTCCACCAGGAGCAATGCACCGCTGGATATGCGGATGAACGTTATGCAGGGGCTGGATGCCAGAAGGGTAATTAACGATTATGAGGAAGAACAGCTTGCAGACATATTTTATTATTACGGCGAACTGCGGGAAGCGAGGAAGCTTGCACGGGATATCGTGCATCACAGAAAAATAAAAAGCATTGATACCACGGAAGACCTGAAAAAACTCTTCAGCTACCTTCCGCCCAACAAAGTAAATAAATTTTATGCCCAGCTTTTCCAGGCCATCCGTATTGAGGTAAACCAGGAGCTGGAAGTACTGAAGGAAATGCTGGTGCAGGCACACCGGGTACTGAAGCCGGAAGGAAGGCTGGTGGTGATCTCTTACCACTCACTGGAAGACAGGCTGGTAAAAAGATTCCTTAAAAACGGAATGTTTGAAGGGGAGCCTGAAAGGGATATCTACGGAAATTATAAAAAAGCATTTGAATTGGTAAAGAGCAGGGCGATGGTTCCAGATGACAGGGAAATCGAGGAAAACTCAAGAGCCAGAAGTGCTAAAATGAGAACAGGAATTAAAGTCTGATGTGAAATTGTGAATGGCCAATTGTGAATTTAAATGGGCCATCTGCAGGTAAAGCAGGATCAATAGCCTTAATTACAATCCTCTGGAAGGATAGTGGAAATTCGGAAGAATTTTTAACAGGGTGTTTAATAAAATAAAATAACAAAAAATCAGACAACGTCTGTGGCAAAGAGAACAGCAACATACCGCCCTCAGAAGAGATTAACTTTTATAGACATTGTAAAAGGCAATTTCCTGAACCGCGATGAAGTGAAAATACATTATAAGTATTTTCTTCTGCTGTTTGTGCTGATGATGTCAATGATCTATAGCAATCATCTCGTTAATAAAAAAATTAAGATTGTAAACGCTTTAAAAGAAGAAACAGAGGAATACAAATCGAGAAATGCTTATGCCCAAAGTAAGCTGATCAAAGTAAAAATGGAGTCGCAATTGGGAAAGGAAGTGGCCCGGGATTCTCTGATGACCCTGGAAAACCACCCTCATAAGCTGCTGATAAAAATGGATAGTACAGATGCAAAAACCAAATGAATACGATAACAAACGTAAGATGACGTTACGGTGGGGCTACCTCTTTGCAGTGGTGGCTTTGTGCGTATTTGTACTGTTTCTGGCCAGGATTGTCGTGCTTCAGAATACCAATGTTCAGGAAATCAAAGACGATTACATCAATAAAAACTACCGTGAGGCTACCCTTAAAGCGGCCCGCGGAAACCTCTTTGCTTCCGACGGTTCCATACTTGCCACCACCGTGATGCGTTATGATATCTATCTGGACTTCAAAACCATGAAGGATACGGTGTATACCAACAATATCGGTGCACTCACCGATTCCCTGAGTGTTATGTTCGGAAAGCCGCGAGGGGAATTCAGAAAAAAGTTTGACGAACAGAGAAGGAAGAAAAACCAGTATTATACGCTGGTAAAAGGGCTGGACTTCGATCAGTATGACAGGATCCGTCAGTTTCCCATTTTTAAAAGAGGGAAAAACAAAGGCGGTTTTATCGTAGACCGCAATTACAAGAGAGAACTGGCGACTTCTGAAATCGGAGCCGGAACCATCGGTATGGATAACGGGGCTTACAGCTCAGGCCTTGAAGGGGCCTTTTCAAAATACCTGAAAGGAACGGACGGGAAAAGGCTGGAGCAGAGAATCAATTCCTCCCAATGGAAACCGATCGATTACTGGAAAGTACAGGAACCGGTAGACGGTGAGGATGTCTATACTACACTGGACCTCAGGATTCAGGATATTGCCCATTCTGCCCTGGAAAAGCAGCTGATCAACTTTGAGGCAAAACATGGAACGGTTATCGTAATGGAAGTGCAGACCGGTAAGGTCCGTGCACTGGTGAACCTGAGACAGAACGAAGAAGGTGAATATGTGGATTCCTACAATTATGCCCTGAAGGACAATATAGAGCCCGGATCCACCTTCAAAACCATTTCGCTGCTGGCTGCTATGGATGACGGGTTTATCGATGAGAATACTACCGTAGATGTAGGAAACGGGGTCTGGGTCTATGCCAAACAGAGAATTTCAGACGGCCACGGCCACGGTATTTATGATATCAGTGATGTGCTGGCAAAATCCAGCAATGTGGGAACGGCCAAACTGATCACGAAATATTATGCTGAGAAACCGCAGATTTTCCTCGATCACCTGAAGCGCTGGAAGCTTTTCGATAAAATGGATATCGAGCTTCCGGGCATTACCAAACCTAAGATCATTACCCCGGAACACAAACGGTGGAATGCCGCAACCCTGGCTTCCATTGCCTACGGATATTCTTCGAACATCAACCTTCTGCAGCTGGCCACTTTCTACAATGGGGTTGCCAACGGCGGTACAATGCTGAAACCTCTATTCATTGATAAAATCATGAAGGACGGAAA
>JAKOOI010000258.1 GCA_022701475.1 Weeksellaceae bacterium | reverse complement strand
TGCTCATATTCGCCCAGCTTTGAATTGTAAAACGCTCTTGAAGTCAGGGCCAGCTTTTTAGCCTGTTCAACCAGTGCTTCAACAATGCTGGGATGGGAATGCCCTTGGTTAACAGCAGAATACGCAGATAGGAAATCATAATATCTCTTACCTTCCACATCCCATACAAAAACGCCCTCTCCTTTGTCCAGGACTACCGGAAGCGGATGGTAATTATGGGCACCGTGCTTGTCTTCAAGATCGATAAAATACTGTGAATTTTTAAGTGTTTCTGCTGCAGACATATATTTTTGCTTTTCGGCAAATGTAAGTATTATAAATGAGATGGATCAACAGAAAGGTGATACTGAAAAACGGACCGATATGAGGAGGTTTTTAGGTGCAGAGGAAAAGTTTCAGAAAATTATTGCTTACCGGGATTTCCTATACAGGTATAATATCTTTGTATAGGATATTTCATTAATATTAAATTTATATTAAAAAAACCGCCTCAAAGAGACGGTTTCAGATGTATGTAAATAATCCTAGTGATTATCATATTTTCGGTCCATTACAAAATCTTCCATGAATTTTGTCGTATAGTTTCCGGCCAGATAATCTTCGTTATCCATCAGCTGTCTGTGGAAAGGGATGGTGGTTTTTACGCCTTCGATATAAAATTCCTCCAGTGCTCTTCTCATTTTGGCAATGGCTTCTTCGCGCGTCTGGGCCGTAGTAATCAGCTTTGCGATCATAGAATCATAATTGGAAGGGATGGTATAGCCTGAGTACACGTGCGTATCTACTCTTACCCCATGTCCTCCCGGAATATTCAATCCTGTAATTTTACCCGGAGACGGCCTGAAATCCATATAAGGGTCTTCAGCGTTGATCCTGCATTCGATCGAGTGAAGTTTAGGATAATGGTTAACTCCGGAAATAGGGGTGCCTGCAGCCAGAAGGATCTGTTCCCTGATCAGGTCATAATCGATCACCTGCTCCGTAATCGGGTGTTCTACCTGGATCCTGGTGTTCATTTCCATGAAGTAAAAATTCCTGTGCTTGTCTACCAGGAATTCAATGGTTCCCACGCCTTCGTAGCCGATGAATTCTGCTGCCTTTACAGCCGCTTCACCCATTTTCTCACGGAGTTCGTCTGTCATGAACGGGGAAGGGGTTTCTTCGGTAAGCTTCTGGTTTCTCCGCTGTACCGAACAGTCTCTCTCGGAAAGGTGGCAGGCCTTACCGAACTGGTCTCCGGCTACCTGGATCTCGATATGTCTGGGCTCTTCAATCAGCTTTTCCATGTACATCCCGCCGTTTCCGAATGCAGCTACCGCTTCCTGGATGGCAGAATCCCAGTGGTCTTTAAGGTCTTCAGCCTTCCATACGGCTCTCATGCCTTTTCCGCCGCCGCCTGCCGTTGCTTTGATCATTACAGGATATCCTGTTTCTTCAGCCACTTTTACAGCATGCTCGTAAGACTCGATCAGGCCGTCAGAACCCGGTACGCAAGGTACGCCGGCTGCTTTCATGGTTGCTTTGGCATTGGCCTTGTCGCCCATTTTTTCAATCTGCTCAGGAGTTGCCCCGATAAATTTGATCCCGTTTTTCTGGCAGATCCTGGAGAAATTGGCATTCTCAGACAGGAAGCCGTATCCCGGGTGAATGGCATCGGCATTGGTGATTTCTGCCGCAGCGATGATATTGGGGATTTTCAGATAGGAATCCTTGCTCATCGCAGGACCTATGCAAACCGCTTCGTCTGCAAACCTTACATGAAGGCTGTCTTTATCAGCAGTAGAGTAGACGGCAACGGTCTTGATCCCCATTTCTTTACAGGTACGCAGGATACGCATTGCAATTTCGCCGCGGTTGGCGATTAATATTTTTTTGAACATCTTTCTGAAATTTTACATTATAAATTCTGAATTTTAAATTATTTTAAATGAAAAGCATCATCTAAAATTTATAATCTCTAATCTAGAATTCCTTAAGATGGGTCTACTAAGAATAAAGGCTGGTCATATTCTACCGGAGTAGCATCATCTACCAGGATCTTAACGATTTTTCCGCTTACTTCAGATTCGATCTGGTTGAAAAGTTTCATGGCTTCGATAACACAAACCACTTTCCCGTTGGAAACTTCGTCTCCTACATTAATGAATACCTCTTTATCCGGAGAAGGTTTTCTGTAGAACGTTCCGATCATCGGGGATTTGATCGTTACATACTTGCTGTCATCAGAAGCCGCTTCTGCCTTTTCTGCCGGTGCAGATGCAGGAGCCGCAACAGAAGCCGGTGCAGCAGCCGGCTGAGGAGCGGTGTGGTAAACTGCAGGCTGGGCATAGGTAACCTCGCTTCCGGCTAATGGAGTTTTAATGGTGATTTCGAAATCTTTAGTCTTGTACTTTACTTCAGAAACCTCTGCTTTGGATACAAATTTAATAAGATTCTGTATGTCTTTAATGTCCATAAAATTGATGTTTGATTTGGTTCCAAAGATACCAAAAAAACGCAAAAAACAACAAAAAACCGCCAAATTTTATTAAAATCGGGCGGTTTTTGTATTAAATCGAGTGTTTTCCGGTGAAAATCGACTCTTAGTTTTCTTCAGTAGCTGCTACTTCTTTTTCCAATACTACTTTTCCTCTGTAGTATAATTTTCCTTCATGCCAGTGAGCTCTGTGGTAAAGGTGAAGCTCTCCTGTTGTTGCATCTTTAGCCAATTGAGGAACTACAGCTTTGTAATGAGTTCTTCTCTTGTCTCTTCTTGTAGACGACTGTCTTCTCTTTGGATGTGCCATTTTCTAATAACTTTTTTAATTGATGAGCGATGAGACTCATCATCTCATCATTAAATTATTTAATTTTTATTCTTTAAATTTTTTAAAGCGTCCCATCTCGGGTCACTTTCATGTTCCTGGTCATCTTCGGCCTCTTTCGGACTGAATTTATCCAGTATGGCCAGGTCTTCATCACTTACGTCAGGCGATACTTTTTTCATCGGGATGGAAAGTACAATGCTTTCATACACCAGCTGGGCAATATTGAAAGCATGGTCATTGGCCGGAATGGTAATCACATCTTCTTCGCTGTCATCATATTCCTCCCCGAATTTTACCAGGACTTTTATTTCATTTTCCGTAGGATAGTCGAAGTTTTCTGTTGTGATGTCACAAACAAGCTCTACCGTTCCTTTTACTTTGATGTCAAATTCCAGAAAGGTAGAATGTTTATCCAATACAACATCTGCCGTGATCCTGGGATTCGTAAATTCCTGTTCAGTGTCAAATAAATGTAAGAACTCTTTATCGATCTCAAACCTGAACTCGTGTCTTCCGGTTTTCAGTCCGGAAAAGCTTACGTCATAGTTTCTTAACTTGTCCATAAAATGAGTGTGCAAAAATATGCAAATTTTTTATAATAACAAATAAATTTTAAAACAAATAAATTTCAGCCGCTCTTATGGATTTATGCATTGGCATCATCCGGAAGATCTTCATCCACTCCGTTGTCCACCGCCATTCTTCTCGGCCTCATCCGGTTGGCCATCAGATCGTTGTATTCGCTGCGGTTCCCGAAGATCTTAATACCGGTAAAAATAGCTTCCGTAAAGCTCTGGGCATCCGCCATATTCCTGCCTGCAATATCGTAGGCTGTGCCATGGTCGGGAGATGTCCGGATAAAGGGCAATCCTGCCGTATAATTTACGCCTTCTTCATAAGCCAGGGTTTTAAACGGTGCCAGCCCCTGATCATGGTACATAGCCAGGACAGCATCGAAATTCCTGTATTTTCCAGGCTGGAAATAACTGTCCGCAGGAAACGGCCCGAACGCCAGGATTCCGTTGTCCGAGAGTTCCCTAATGGCCGGAGCAATGATCTCGATTTCTTCGTTCCCGATCACGCCGCCGTCACCGGAATGAGGGTTCAGCCCCAATACGGCAATTTTAGGCCTCGTAATATTGAAGTCTTCAATCAGCGTCTGGTTCAGAAGTTTTACCTGTTTTTTGATTTTCTCCTTTGAAATATTTTCCGCTACCTGGGAAATAGGAATGTGATGGGTAAGTACGGCAACTTTCAGGTCATCTGTCACCAGAAACATAAGCCCTTTCTTATTGAACTTTTCTTCGAAGTATCCGGTATGCCCGGCATGCTTGAAGCCCATTTTCATCATTTCGTCTTTATTGATCGGAGCTGTTACCAGAATGTCAATTTCCCCTTTCAGGAGCGCTTCCGTAGCGGCTTCCAGTGAATCGATGGCCATTTTGGTAGATTCTTCGGTAGGGGAGCCCAGTTCAACCAATGAATTTTCTTTCACCAGGTTTATCATATTCAGCTTTCCTTCCTGTGCTTGGGATGCTTCGTTGATGTAATTGAAGTTAATATTAAGTTTGAAAATATTTTTCTGATAGGTAAATAATTTTCCCGACCCAAAAATAACAGGGATGAAAAAATCCGTGATGCTTTTGTCTGAAAGGGATTTCATAATGATTTCCGGACCGATGCCATTGAAATCTCCTATCGAAATTCCTACTCTTACTTTATGGTTTTTTGGGCTCATTTTGATTATCTTTGAAGATTAATAAACTACAAATTTAGCAAAAAATAATATGTTCACAGGAATAATTGAAGCGGTGGGAGTTATAGAGAAGATAGAAGAGAACGGAAGCAATATTGATTTTACCTTATCCTGCCCTTTTACTGATGAATTAAAAATTGATCAGAGCCTTGCCCATAACGGTTGCTGCCTTACGGTAGTAAAGACTGAAGGTACACAGTATGTAGTAACGGCTATCCATGAAACCCTGGAAAAGACCAGCCTCGGAAAATGGAAAACCGGAACGGTGGTCAGTCTTGAACGCTGCATGAAAATGGACGGCAGGCTGGACGGGCATATCGTTCAGGGGCATGTGGATCATACCGGAGAGGTAGTGAGCATTGAAAATAAGGACGGAAGCTATTTCATTACCATTTCTTATGACGGACAGGGAGATTTCGTAACGGTTCCGCAGGGATCTATTACCGTGAACGGAATCAGCCTTACCGTAGCCAAAAGTAAAGAAAACAGTTTTTCGGTGGCCATCATTCCTTATACTTGGGAATTCACCAATATGAAACATCTGACAACCGGTGATCAGGTTAATCTGGAATTTGATATAATTGGTAAGTATATTGCTAGGTTAATTAATAAACAGAATGTCAACAAGTATATATAAAGGATATAGCTTACGGAACCGTGTGTTTTTCGGGTTCCTTCTGGTATGTCTTTTAAGCGTGGTGGCATCTTCGCTGGTCCCGTATTTTGTATTAAGAGAAAATTCCGTGCAGACCAGCCGCACTGATATGCAGGAGAAAACCGGTGCGGTGATGAGGTATCTGGATTATGCGGTAAGCCGGACGCGCGTGGAAACCCGGGATCTGAAACCGGTGCTGGCTAATAAAATTTACGAAATTGCCGATATCAATCAGCATGATATTATCCTGTATGATCTTCATGGGAATTACCTGCTGTCCAATAAAGAAGAACAGCTGGTAAAACAGAAAACGATGCCTTTGGATATCATTAACAAGGTTTTGTCTACAGGCACCCGCTACGATATAAAAGGATATGATGCCTCTAAAGATGCGGTACTGACATCTTCTTACCTGCTCCTGAAAAATAACGATCTCGAGCCTATTGCCATCGTTTACATCCCCTTATACCACGACGAATCAGCTTACTTCGATGTCCTTAATGTTTATGTGAAATATATTGTTATTGTTGATATCGTCCTGATACTCTTTAGTATATGGCTGAGCTGGGTCATGTCTAACAGCCTGGCAAAGAATATTACGAAATTCTCTGATATGATTACCCGGATCACTTTATTCGAAAACGAGATGCGTCCGATCCGGTATTATAAAAATGATGAGCTTAATGCGCTGGCACGGGCTTATAACAGGATGATCCTTCAGATTCAGGATCAGAAAGAAAGGCTTCGTTTCAAAGCTTCGGAAGAGGCATGGCGGGAAATGGCCAAGCAGGTGGCGCATGAGGTAAAAAATCCCCTGACTCCGATGAAGCTGACGATACAGAACTTTGAAAGAAAATTCAATCCTGAAGACCCGAATGTCAGGGAAAAGGTAAAGCAGATGAGCAAA
The DNA here is from genome assembly GCA_022701475.1 of Weeksellaceae bacterium. Classification (GTDB taxonomy): domain Bacteria; phylum Bacteroidota; class Bacteroidia; order Flavobacteriales; family Weeksellaceae; genus Chryseobacterium. The sequence goes on along the minus strand of JAKOOI010000258.1, from coordinate 1,337 downwards.
ACCATGGTAGACCAGATTGATGTCATTGCTACCGTTGCTTCCGCCTTTTCGGAATTTGCAAAACTTCCTGAAAAAAACAATGAGGTAATTAATCTGAATACTGAAATTGAGGATATTCTTCGGATCTTTACTGATGACAGCATCTTTGTGCATGCCAATAAAAGCAATATTATGATTACCATGGATAAGGTGTACCTTTCCCGCATTATTACCAATCTGGTGACCAATGCCAGGCAGGCGGAAAGTGAGGACCGGAAAATGATCATCAATGTTGATATTGAACAATACCAGAGAAGGGTAGTAATATCCGTGCAGGATAACGGTATCGGAATTCCTGAAAACATCCATGAAAGGATCTTTGAGCCCAATTTTACTTCTAAAAACAGCGGAATGGGACTTGGTTTGTCAATGGTAAGGAAAATGGTGGAAGATTATAAAGGGGAAATTACCGTAAAATCAGAAGTAGGAAAAGGTTCTACCTTCACCATAACACTTCCAGTCAATTCATAGTGAAAGCATTTACATTCAGACAGTTTGAAATTCAGCAGTCGAAGGAGGTTTTCAGAGTAGGGACCGATGGCGTATTGCTTGGTGCTTTAGCCAATGGTAATCATGCTTTAAAAGTATTGGAAGCAGGAACCGGAACGGGTCTGATTTCATTAATGCTGGCCCAGAGAAATCCTGTCGCTGATTTTCTGGCTATCGACATCAGCCGGGAAGCTGCTGAGCTCGCCGGGCTTAATTTCAGGAATTCACCTTTTTCAGACCGGTTACAGGCTATTCATCAGGATTTCAAGCATTTTATCACTGAAGAAAAGTTTGATCTGATCGTTTCCAACCCTCCGTATTTTGAAGCGTCAGATTCTGAAAAGGACAAGGTGGCACGGCAGATGATTGAGCTGAATTTCGGACAGCTGGTTTCAAAAGCATCGGAATTGCTGTCAGAGAATGGGATTTTATCTGTGATCATTCCGGTGGAGTCAGGGGAAGAATTTAGTAAGGAAGCCGGAAAAAACGGATTGTTTCTCATCCGTAGGATTAACATAAAGGGAATAGCGCATTCCCATACCAAAAGGCAGCTGCTGGAATTTTCAAATGTTGAAGAAGGGTGTAAGGAATCTGAATTCATTGTAGAAAAAAGTCCGAGACAATACTCGGACCAATATCTTGAACTCACCAGGGAGTTTCATGTCTTCCGTAAATAAAAATTTACTCGAACAATTCGGCAGTATCCAGCACGGAAACTTTTCCGTCTTCACAGCGGATGGCTTCCCCGGGGAAATTCTGGATCATATGGTAGTCGTGGGTGGCCATTACTACGGCAGCTCCGTTTTCAA
>JAKOOI010000257.1 GCA_022701475.1 Weeksellaceae bacterium | reverse complement strand
GAGTAGGTCGCCGCCAGTCTTTTTTTTAAACCTCATACATTCTTGTGTGAGGTTTTTTTATGCCCGTACACCAGGGATAAATGATGAGTGATGAGTAATGGGTGCAGGATGTAAAATTCAATGTTCCGGTCAGAGGCAACAGGTGATCAAAGGGCTTTTTTGTGTATCCTTCTTCTATCCTTTGTCCGTTCTGTTCTGTTCTGTTCTGTTCTGTTCTGTTCTGTTCTGTTGTGTTCTGTCTTTACTTCCTATTTCTTTTCTTTGCCTTTGCTTGTCCGGGAAGGGGAAACAGGCCGCTCCTACGGAGCTTGTGCTGCGTCTTGGAACGTTCTGCTATGAACAGACCGCCCCTACGGGGCTCAATGCATCGTATAACCTTCTGCTATGAACAGGCCTCTCCTTCGGAGCTTGTGCTGCGTCTTGGAACATTTTGCTATGAACAGGCCGCCCCTACGGGGCTCAATGCATTGTAGGGCGTTCTGCTATGAACAGGCCGCCCCTACGCGGCTCAATGCGTTGTAGGGCGTTCTGCTATGAACAGGGCGCTCCTACGCGGCTCAATGCGTTGTAGGGCGTTCTGCTATGTACAGGCCGCTCCTTCGGAGCTTGTGCTGCGTCTTGGAACGTTTTGCTATGAACAGATCGCCCCTGCGGGCTTTTTTGCCCGGTATTTTTCAAAGTGGCGGATCATGTTCAGGCCGCAAAAAATGATACAATCAAGGCTTTGCAGCACATGCCGATATCGTTAACCGGAATGCCGGTCTTCAGACAACCGCCAAAACCACCCGCCGCCATCATAGCCCCGATAGAAGCGGCATCCTTTTTTTGCCGCGGGACAAGCCCGGGAAAAAAAGATACAGCGGATAGCGGGAACAAGCTCCTGATTTAAATTCAAAATTAAAGGTTCAAGATTCAAAGTTTAAGGGTCAAAGATTCAGGGAGCTGAATTCAGAGTTAAAGTTCCGGATCAATGCACGGAAATTTTCTTTCAAAAATAGCGGGAAAGATCTGGTGGTGACCGTGAAGATTGCCTATCCGCTCATACATATATTATCTATCCACCTGCGACGAATGCATAAATAGTCTGCCATTCTGTTATGTCTTTATCGGTTGATCGATTATTTTTTCGTAAGCAATTTAAAAATTGTGTAACTTAGTTACTATAAAATGATTAAAAATTGATTCTTATGAAAAAACATTTATTTCCTCTGCTATTTTTAGCAATAGGTGCCCATGGATTCGCTCAGCAACAGGACTTCTTCGCACTAGTCGGCAAGGATACACCGAATATCGTTTTTAATGACTTCAGGTTTGTCGACGGAAATACCGGAATATCCGGTGAACAGATTTTTACTGCAGAAGCTGCGCCCAGGGTGGTTTCACAAATAAGCGGCAAAAGCGTTACGGAAGACAGAAATGGCTATAATAATGCACAGGCAGTCAATATGGCAACATTGGCCTATGACCAAAACGGCAACCTGGTGTATATGCCGATGTTTTCATCCAATATCTATATGCTAAACGGTAAGACCAGAGAAATTACTCTGGTAGAGAATACGGCAGCCAGAGTAACTTCATGCGATATCAATTCTCATTTTACCAGGATGACAGCCGGCTATGACGGGCACATCTATGCCATTAATAATGCCGGTACGCAATTTTTACAGATCAGTACCGGAAACGGGCAATCCACAGTCCGTGATCTGGGGATCATTACAGACGATGCGTCCAATGGAAAGAATTCTTTCACGCTTATGGAAACCGGATTCGGTGGTGATATGGTTGCCGATGCAGAAAATAATTTTTATGTTTTTTCTGCCTCAGGAAATGTCTTTAAGATTGCAGCTGCTGCACTTAAGGCAAAATTCATCGGGAAAATCACAGGAATTCCTGAAGGTTATTCGGTAAACGGTGCTGCGGTGAATGCTAAAGGCAAAGTGGTAATCGCCAGTGCCAAGGGCGGTTCCCTGTATGAAGTGGATTTAAAAACATTGCAGGCAACGCAGATGCAGGGACAGGAAAATCTTCACATTTATGATCTTGCCAGCAGATACTTTGCTAATGACAAAACAGCGATAGCATCTTCATCAGCTCATATCGATGTTTATCCGACCCGTATAAATGATCATCTCATTAACATTAAAGCCGATGACAAATCCATCAAAGGAAATATTTCCGTGGCTGTTTTTGACCTTTCCGGAAAAACGGTAATGAAAAGCAGTTTGTCGGTAAAAGACGGAAGGCTGCATGAGCAGGTTCAGCTTAAAAATCTGGTCAGCGGTGCTTATCTGGTAAATATTACGGATGACTCCGGAAAAGTACTGCTCAATAAGAAAATTATGATCACGGAATAAGTCCGGATCTGTTGATTACAGGCCTTCTCAAGTCTTTTGAGAAGGTTTTTTATTGCATATTTGATATTCAATAAGTTTCATTTTTCAATTTTATACCGTATTTTTATAAAAAAATATACATGAAGCTATACTTTAATGTAGGTTACAGCACAAAAATCGGAGAAAAATTACAGCTGCTCATCCATGATGAAGATGCAGGATATAAGGTCTATCCTATGATATATTCCGAAAACGGATTATGGACATGCGAAATCGATTATTTCTCTAAATCGGCTTCCTACCGGTACCAGCTGATCAATGAAAACGCGAGCATCATCAGAGAGGAGTTTGTACAACACTTCCTGAGCTTCCCGCATAATTATAAGGAATTTGTGATCTATGACCAATGGAACAATAAAAATTTTCCTGAAAACTACCTGAATAATAAAATCCTCTATAATAAGCTTAACAGCTTCAGGCCCGAAAAGACTTCGGTATTGAAAAAGCATACCCATCTTTTCAGGATCGAGGCTCCTGTCTATCAACCGGACTGGAAAATCGCCCTGATCGGGAGCACGGCGTCATTGGGCAACTGGAACTATGAGCAGGCCGTTCTCCTTACCCAAACCAGTTTCGGGATCTGGGAAGCTCCGGTAGAAATCCCAGAGAATGAATACATCCAGTATAAATATTGTTTATTCGACGGTAGGGAGCAGAAAATAATAGATGTGGAAACCGGTGAAAACCGTTTTGCACTTCCTAATCCATCCAAAGACGTGCTGCACATTGTGGCAGACCACTATTTCAAGTTCAGGCTGCATCAGATGTATCATGATGCAGGAGTTGC
>JAKOOI010000208.1 GCA_022701475.1 Weeksellaceae bacterium | reverse complement strand
TTCAGCTCATGCCGGATCATCAGGCATCCGTAGTAAATGAACTGAAATCAATTCTACTGGCCGTATACCTGATTTTACATCGGACTCACATAATACTTAACAGAATTCAGACTTATGTTCATTTGCTGAGTAAAGCGCCCCTGCGTCCGGAAATATACATTGTCTTCTAAAAAATCCCTTGCGCCCGCAGCATTAAAAACAAATCAGGCCTTTCTGAAAATCCTCCTATTTACCGCTCTTAAAAATTGCAATTCTCTCAGGAATATTTTAAATTTACATCTTAAAATTTTTCCCTTGCAGTATGCCCAGATAGTTTTGCCATTGAATGTGAAAGGATCTTTTACTTACAGAGTCCCTGAAGAAATGCAGTCTGAAATCCGGGTCGGCATGCGGGTGCTTATTTCCTTCGGCGGGAAGAAAATCTATACGGGAATCGTATTTGAGCTTCACGACCAGGCCCCTGAAACATTTCTCCCGAAAGACGTCATCAGCCTGCTGGATGACAAGCCGATTGTCCCCCGGCAGCAGATTGAGTTCTGGAACTGGCTCTCAGGGTACTACCTCTGCAGCCTCGGTGAGATTTACCGGTTTGCCTTTCCGTCTTCCCTGAAGCTGGAAAGTGAAACCTACCTGAAAATGAAACCGAATGTAAAGGTGGATTTTGAAAACCTGGATGTCAACGAAATGTACCTTATCCATGCACTGGAAGTCCGGCAGCTCATCAACCTTACGGATATCGAATCGTTTATCCCGAAAAAAGACATCATCAGGACCATCAATTCGCTCATCGACCTGCAGTATATAGAAATCGATGAGAAAATTGCCGAAAAATACAGGGCCAAAGAAGTGGCCTATGTGAAAATAAAACAGGAGCTGATTGAAGGCCGGCAGATTACCGATATCCTGCTGAAGCTGAAGAGGTCGCAGAAACAGAAAGACCTTTTCCTGGCGATCCTGGAAAAACAGACGGAACATCCGGATGTCCCGGTAAAAAAATCGGAACTCTTTGAGGACGGGCATTTTGCTTCTTCCCAGCTGAAATCCCTGGTGGACAAAGGCCTGGTGGAAGAATTCTACATGCAGAAAGACCGGATCGAAAGTTATGAAGGTGAAACCGAAGCCCTGGAAGAACTTTCCGGAGCCCAGAAACAGGCAAAAGCCGAAGTGGACGAAGCTTTTAAGGAAGGAAAGAATGTCCTGCTTCACGGAGTGACCTCTTCCGGGAAAACCCATATTTACCTGGAGAAAATCGAAGAATGTGTCCGGGAAGGAAAAAACGTGCTCTTCCTGCTTCCGGAAATTTCGCTTACCAAGCAGATCATCCGCAGGCTCGAAAAAAAGTACGGCCGCCAGCTCGGCTTCTACCACCAGAAACTTACGGATTTCGAAAGGGTGGAAGTCTGGAAGAGAATCCGGCAGAACGATATCAGGGTGCTTGTCGGTACCCGGAATGCATTATTCCTTCCCTTCAGCAACCTTGGTCTTATTGTAGTGGATGAAGAGCATGATTCTGCCTATAAACCCAAAGAAGTATCGCCTTACTTCAATGCAAAAGATGCCGCACAGGTACTGGGAAATTGTTATGGTGCCGGCGTTATCCTGGGATCGGCCACGCCATCCGTGGAAACCTACTACAATGCGAGAAAAGATAAACTGAAATACATCCTTCTTGAGGAACGTTTCGGCAACGTCAGCCTGCCGGAATATGAGCTGATCAATCTCAAGGAAGCCCAGGATTCAAAGAAGGTTTCCGGCAATTTCTCCCTTCACGTCATTGATGAGATGAAGAAAATCCTGGAAGACAAAAACCAGGTCATCGTACTCCACAACCGCCGCGGCTATGCCAGCGTAGTGGAATGTGAAACCTGCGGCTATGTGAACTACTGCTCCAACTGTGATGTGGTGATGACCTACCACAAGGCCGCTAATGAAATGAAGTGCCATTACTGCGGGCAGCGCGCCTCCAAACCGAAAACCTGTCCCAAATGCCATTCCGAAAACCTCAATGAAAGAGGGATCGGTGTGGAGCAGATTCATGAGGAAGTCGTGAACCTCTTTCCTGATCATGAAGTGGACCGGATGGATGTGGATTCCATGCGCAAGAAGTTTGCCTATGAAAAACTCTACGAAAAAATAGAAGACCGCGAGACGGATATTATCGTGGGAACCCAGATGATTTCCAAAGGACTGGATTTCGATCATATCGAAATGGTAGCCATTCCTAAAGCAGACTCACTGATCTACGTACAGGATTTCCGGGCTGAGGAAAGAGCTTATCAGCTCATTACCCAGGTATCCGGAAGGGCAGGACGGGCTTCCGGTCAGGGAAGAGTAATGATTCAGACCTTCAATCCCGAGCATTCCGTATTCCAGCTGATTGCGATGAAGAATCCGGCCAGGGTATATAAATACATCCTTACCGAAAGAAAGAAATTCCATTATCCGCCGTTTACCAAGCTGATCATGATCGTACTGAAGCACAGAAGGGAGGATAAGGTAAACCGGGCCTCCCAGTTCATGGGTTCGGTACTCCGGAAATACCTGCCTGAAGACTGTGTGCTGGGACCTGAAAAAGCACCCATCGGAAAACTGAACAACCTCTATCAGTTCCAGGTGATGCTCAAGCTTCCCCGCGGCAAAAAATACGATGAATATAAAAAATTGGTACTGAAAAGTATGGATGAATTTGCGGAAATTACAGCCTATCAAAGCATCAAAAAAGACATATTTGTAGATTTTTAACATTCTTTAACAAACTTTATGGAGTTTTTATAGCAGTGCCCGGGAGGGCTGTACCGCAATATTTTCTACATTTGGGCGTTGATTATATGTTTGGGGCTTAACTTTCGATTTAACCGGTTGAGTGTTAACCGATCCAAACTATAGCAAAATGAAAAAATAGATGGTAAATTTCAGAAAGTATATTTCAAGTGTTGCGGTGCTGGCTTCAGGGCTTTTCCTTGCACAGTCTACCGTTTCTGCAGTCCTGTATTCCCAGGCTTACGACAACCAGAAAAGCAGCCTCAATCTGCCTTCTCCCATTACTGCACTGGCCGAAAAAACGGTCCTGTCAGCCAAAGAACTGGTGGATATCAATGTAAACACCATGATGACCGATCCGGTGCTGAAAAATGCAACCTGGGGATTCGTAGTGTACGACCCGAAGACGAAGAAAGTCGTTTCTTCCTATAATGAAAATACCCCTCTGGTTCCGGCTTCCACCACCAAACTGCTTACGACGGAAACTGCCATGAGCATGCTGGGAGAAAACTACCGCTGGAATACCCAGCTGGAATATTCAGGAACCGTTGATGAAAACGGCGTACTGAACGGAAACCTGTATCTTGTGGGCAGCGGAGATCCTTCATTGGGAACCAACAAAGCAGGAGCATGGGCCTACCGGGAGATCATTTCGGATTTCAAAGAAGGGCTTTCGCGCGAAGGCATCAAAAAGGTAAACGGTGATATCATCATCCAGACCGCGCTTTTCAAAGGCAATATTTCAAAGCTTCCGGAAAATGTGGTATGGCTGGAAAATAACAATTACTACCTGCCTGCAGGAACCACCCGCGAAATCAATCCCGCCAATGAAAAACTGATCGTGAAAAAAGGGAACGGCTTTTCCACAGAAAAGAAATTCTTCTACGTTTCCCCTTACAATAACCAGATGGTATATGCCGATGTGTATGAAGGCAACGGTACCTTAACGACCAAACTTCCCGATGCACCGGCTTTCCTGGCCAATTCTTTCAGGACAACCCTGGTAAAAAGCGGGATCCCGGTGACCGGAAAAGTAACCCCCAAAATGACGGATGCCCATCCTGAAAACAGAAAACTGGTTTCCGTATACAAATCTCCTACACTCAGCGATATTATTTTTTATACCAACCAGCACAGTGACAACGGACTTGCCGAAGCCCTGCTGAAAACGGTAGGATTCCAGAGCCTGGGAGACCAGACCACCGAATCCGGACGGAAAGTAGTAACCGCACATCTCCAGGAAGAAGGCTTCGATATGCTGGGACTGAATTACATCGACGGCAGCGGACTGTCCAGAAACAACCATGTAACCCCGATTTCACAGGCCAAATTCTTAACCTCACTGATGAATGAGAAGTATTATGCCACTTACCTGAACTCACTGCCGGTAGGCGGACAGTCCGGTACCCTGAAAAGAATGTTCAACGGGGCAGGAAACGGCCAGGTTTTCGCAAAAACCGGAACCCTGAATAAAGTAAAGACGCTGGCAGGCTACCTGAAAACGAATTCCGGGAAAACCCTGGTGTTTTCCCTGATGGTTAATAACTATGCAGGATCGGTAGATATGGTGAAGAAAAGAATGGAAAGGATTCTCGAACCGGCACTGGATCTTTAACAGAAATTAAAAATCAGATCATACAAAACCTTTTAATCCCATGATTAGAAGGTTTTTTTTATCTTTGAACTAATTTTACGAGATATGAAAAAAATATACCTTTTTATCTTCAGTTCCCTGATATTCCAGCAGATGTATTCGCAGAATGACAATGTGGAAAGGAAAGGGCTGGTCACAAAAGAAATGAAATCTTTTGCCCATAAAATGGCAGTCGGGAACATCAATCCCAATACGCTTAACTATGATCTGCAGTACCAGCGGATGGACGTCACCATCAATCCGGCGGTAAAAAATATTTCCGGGTCGGTAACTTCCCATTTTAAGCCGGCCCAGGCCATGAGCAGTATCTATTTCGACCTGGATAACCAGATGCCGGTTTCCCAGGTAAGCTATCACGGGCAGAACCTCAGCTTCCAGCAGCTTTCCACCAAAGAGCTGAAAATTAATTTTGCTTCTGCACTGTCTGCC
>JAKOOI010000197.1 GCA_022701475.1 Weeksellaceae bacterium | reverse complement strand
CGCTATCGATTGAAAGTCCCGGGCTCCATTGACTAATGGGCTAACACTGATCTCACGAATATCTTTCACAAATAAACACAACTGTAAAGCAGTGCCATTTGTGTTCAGATTAGTGTCTTTTGTTTTTAAAACTGCATAAAAAATCCCGATGTTTACACATCAGGATTTTTAGGTTTACAGTAAATAAGCTATAACTCAGTACGAACTCTTATAATTTATAACTCATCATTTCCTATCAGCTTCTCCTGCTCATCAAAATACTCAGGATATACCAGAACAACAGCATAATGGAAGCAAAAAGCTGCAGCGAGGCACCGACATACTGGTTGGTACCGTAAGCATCTTTCAGCTTGCTCGTCTGATACAGGATGGTTGCTGAAGCAAGGATCACCATGCCTACGGAAAACCACAGGCCAAGGTTGAAACTGAAGATCATGCCGCCCACAATCAGTCCCAGCGCGATAAATCCGCCAATAACGATAATGTTCCTCAGGAAGGAAAAATCCCTTTTGGAAGTGAAGGCTACAGTAGAAATTCCGGCAAACATGGCAATGGTGAGCATTGCTGCCTGGTAAATGACCACCGGCCCTGCATACAGCGTGGCTATCTTGATCATCGGAAGGAAAATAACGGCCTCCAGCACCACATAGAAAGCAAGCCCGAAATACTGGGTCGGCTTACTCAGGGAAAGGGACCATTTCGTAGCCAGCACGGAAGCCAGCCAGAACACCCCGATAATCAGGAGCCAGATGTACCGCTGGGCAAAAATGGCAAAAATGACCTGGTCCGGAACTACCTGTAATAAAACACTTTCCACCCCGATGAAAGCGAGAATGGATAAAGCGACGTGAAGATACGTCTTCTTGTAAAAGTCAGCCTTCTCCACATCCGAAGAATGGGCGACCAAAACATCTGTCATCATAGTTATGTATTTAAAATAAGTTAATTATTCGTTATTTATCCGCCTGCCATCCGTTATCGTTTCACTCGTGATAGTCCGGCTTCACGCCCATGATCTTTCCGTTGTTCTCGAAAATCACGGTAATGACATCCCGCGGCGGATCCTGCGGGTCGCCGGCATATTTGTACTGAATGGCAGGATAGGTTTCATTGTCCAGCAGCTTCTGGTAACCGGATCTGTACACTTCCGTTTGTCTCGTAAAGCTGATGCCTCCGGATAATTTCCCGATGATATCGTCATTGACAATATCCTTTACCTTGTCTGAAATCAGATCCCGTACCGCATTTTTATCTTCCGCCTTCAGGGCAGCGACAAACTTCAGGAACAGCCGGTTGTAACGGTCAGCCTGGTCTTTGCTCAGTTCGGAAGTCAGCTCTATTTTCTTACTCTCAACGATTTTTATCCCGCCCTTCTGTTGGGAGAGGGCCGGCAGGAAAGCCAGTGCCGCGCAGATCAAAAGGATTTTTCTCATACTGTTTCTGTTGATTGGGTTGAGACTAAGATACGAAGATTATATGAATGATAAAAATTTCATCGTATCAACGTTATCGGCGTAGGTATCCAGCCCGGGATGCTGTGCTTCCCCTAATCCTACAGACGGCAGGCCGAGATCTTCCCTGGCCACCACGCACTGGATGTCCTTTTCATTTTCCGCAAGGAAGGTTTTCACTTCCTCCGGATCTTTATACCGGCTGAAATTGATCACCGAAAGCGGACTGAACAGTTTTTCGTCCTCCTTCATCATCACGAAATTGTTATCCCAGAACTTTTCCTGGTTCAGCAGGTAGATGGCCCTGTTGTAATCGTAATTGTTGGCGTATTTATTATGGTTGATGATTTCCTTGAAACCGATAAAGCTCTCAAAAAGACGGTCGATAACGAAGTCTTCAGGAATGAAGAGCCGCGTTACATTCCGGCATCCCAATCCGAAATACCGGAAAATATCTTCTGCCAGCAGCTTCAGTTCCGCTTCCGTTTCGTCTCCTTTCAGCACGGCTACGGAAGTCCGGTTTTTCCGGATGATGTGCAGCCGGTCCCTGAAGTAATACTCCAGGTACCTCGCCGTATTGTTGCTGCCGGTAGCAATGACCGCATCGAAGTTCTCCAGCCTTTCCACAAATTCAAAGTCCACGTTTCCGCCGGAGAATTCATTCCATTTTTTCAGCAGATAAGGAAGCAGGTAGCGGTCTTTTGAGGACAGCTTGATGACCGGGACATGATTGGCGAGCACTACGGAAATCACATCGTGGAAGCCAACCATGGGGATGTTCCCTGCCAGGATCAGCCCTACCCTTTTGGAAATTTTTGAAAGGGTATAGGCTTCCAGCCAGTTTTCGATTTTTTCCTTCGTCAGGAGGCCGGCCCATTCACGGAGTGCAAAATGCTGGTTTTCAAGGGTAAACCACGGGTTCTCAATTTCTGTCTTCTTCAGCAGCAGCGCAAAGCCGGCTTCTTCTTCCCCGTAGGCTGCCGGATCTTTTTCTAAAAACGCTCCGATGTGGCTGCCCAGAAGGGTAAGTCCTAAAACTTGATTTTCGATCTTCATAAGTACTGTAAAATTGGGGAATATTTTGTAATTTTGTGCAAATTTAAAAAAAATTAGCGATGGCTATTAAAATAACTGATGAATGCATTAACTGCGGGGCCTGTGAACCGGAATGCCCGAATAATGCGATCTATGAAGGAGCGGTAGACTGGAAGGCTTCCGAAGGGACGGAACTGAAAGGAACGGTAACATTGCCTTCGGGGCTTACCGTAAATGCAGATGCTCCGCAGGAACCGGTAAGCGATGATGTCTACTTCATTGTTACCGACAAATGCACTGAATGCAAAGGCTTCCACGAAGAACCCCAGTGTGCCGCCGTCTGCCCTGTTGACTGCTGTGTGCCGGATGAAGACCATGTGGAATCTGAAGAAGCACTGCTGAACAAAAAAGCATTCTTACACGGAGAATAAAACCTGCCGTCTCATACATCATGAGGCGGTTTTTTATAGCCTTCATTCCGGAAATTTATCAAAAAACGATCAATACGCCAGCTGAGCCGGCAAACCCAAAAATAAAAATATGAGCAAGAAGCACAACTTTAGCGCAGGACCATGTATCTTACCACAGGAAGTTTTTGAAAAATCGGCGGAAGCCATCCTGGATTTTAACGGAATGGGGCTTTCCCTTCTGGAAATCTCCCACCGGAGCAAGGACTTCGTAGCCGTTATGGATGAAGCCCGTGCCATTGTAAAGAGACTGATGAACCTGGGAGATGAGTATGAAGTCCTGTACCTGGGGGGTGGCGCCAGCCTGCAGTTTGCCATGGTACCTTATAACCTGATGAAAACAGACGGAAAAGCAGCTTACCTGGATACCGGAACCTGGGCCGCAGGTGCCATCAAGGAAGCTAAGAAAGTTGGAACCGTAGATGTTGTAGGCTCCTCAAAAGAGGAGAATTACAATTTCATCCCGAAAGACTATACCGTTGGTGCGGACTATGATTATTTCCACTGCACCTCCAATAATACCATTTACGGAACCCAGATGAAATCTTTTCCTGATGTGGATACGCTGATGGTCTGTGATATGAGTTCCGATATCTTCTCCAGACAGCTCGATTTCTCAAAATTTGACCTCATCTATGCCGGGGCACAGAAAAATATGGGCCCTGCAGGCGTTACCCTGGTGGTGATCAGAAAAGAGATCCTCGGAAAAACCGGAAGGGAAAATATGTTCTCCATCCTGGATTACTCCCAGCATATTGCTAAAGAATCCATGTACAATACGCCGCCGGTATTTCCGGTCTATGCCTCCCTGCTTACCCTGCAGTATCTTGAAAACAACGGGGGAATTGCTGCGGCAGAAGCCAGAAACGAAGCCAAAGCAAAGCTGCTGTACGATGAGATCGACAGCAATCCGCTCTTTGAGACTTTCTGCGTAAAAGAAGACCGCTCCCTCATGAACGTATCATTCAAAATTATGGACGAAAGCAAAAAAGAAGCTTTCGATGCCGCCTGGAAAGCAGCGGGGGTAAGCGGACTGAACGGGCACAGAAGCCTGGGCGGTTACAGAGCCAGCCTTTACAATGCCATGCCGATTGAAAGCGTGCAGGTACTGGTGGATGCCATGAGATCTGTAAAATAACATTCCCGGCCAGCCATTCCGGGGGAAATAACAGGTTTGCATCTGCAGC
>JAKOOI010000178.1 GCA_022701475.1 Weeksellaceae bacterium | reverse complement strand
ACCATCTCTACGGGACGGGGACTGCTTTCCGGAAACGGAAGCAACAGCGGTCTGGCATTCATCAAGCTGAAACCTTTCGATGACCGGAACGGTGATCTGAGTTCTGAAAATATTACCAAGCAGCTTTTCGGGATCTCGGCAAAAGTCCCGGATGCCAAGGTAGTCTTTTTCCAGCCACCGAGCGTGCCCGGTTTCGGGAACAGCGCCGGTTTTGAAATGGTGCTCCTGGATAAGGCGGGCGGTGACGTAACCACACTGGATGCCAAAACCAATGAATTCATCGGAAATCTGATGAAGAGACCGGAAATTGAATTTGCCCAGACTTCTTTCAATACAAGGTATCCGCAATACCAGATGGAAATCAATGTTCCGCTGGCCAAGCAGCTGGGTGTATCCGTCAACAGCATTCTGGAAACCATGCAGGGCTATATCGGGGGAATTTACGGAGCCGATTTCACCAAATATGGTAAGCAGTTCCGGGTAATGATCCAGTCTTTACCTGAAAACAGGAGGGACCCGAGTAATCTCAATGAGCTGTACGTAAAGACCGCTTCCGGAACCATGTCGCCGATCTCCCAGTTTGTAACTTTGAAAAAAACCTATGGGCCGCAGTCGGTAGGCCGGTATAACCTCTTCAGTTCCGTGAAAATCACAGGGGCAAACTCCGCGGGATACAGTACGGGGGACGCCATCGGAGCTGTTCAGCAGGTAGCCAGCGAAACACTGGACCAGAATTACGGTGTTGAATTTACCGGTCTTTCCAGGGAAGAATTAGCTTCAGGATCACAGACCGTGCTTATTTTTGCATTGAGTCTGATCTTTGTGTACTTTATCCTTGCTGCGCAGTACGAAAGTTATCTTCTGCCTTTAACCGTAGTAATTTCCCTTCCTCTTGGGGTTATGGGTGCTTATTTCGGACAAAAGATCATGGGATTGGAAAATAACATCTATTTCCAGATTGCCCTCATCATGCTCGTCGGGCTACTGGCGAAGAATGCCATCCTTATTGTGGAATTTGCCGTTCAGAGGAGGCACCATGGTGAAACCATCGTCATGTCGGCCATCAATGCAGCAAAAGCAAGGCTGAGGCCGATCCTGATGACTTCCTTCGCTTTCATTTTCGGTTTATTGCCATTGGTGCTGGCAAGCGGGATCGGTGCGGTAGGAAACAGGTCTATTGCAACGGGAGCTGCCATCGGACTGCTGATCGGAACCATTCTGGGGCTGTTCGTTATTCCGGTTCTGTATGTTATTTTCGAATACCTGCAGGAAAAAGTAAAGCCGATCAAAGAAAAAGAAATCAATTTAGCAGAATAAATTTAAGTTTGTCCAGGATTTCCGGAATACCGGAAATCCCGGACTTTACATCTTATACTTCAAATATGAAGAATATTTTAAACCATATAAAAGGAATCACTTTCTCCGTCGCCGTTCTGGCCACCGTATCCTCATGCATGATCCGTAAGGAATACCAGAGGCCGGCACAGGTAGTGGATGAAAAGCTGTACCGTACAGACATGCTTCCGTCAGACAGCACGAATATTGCCGACATTTCCTGGAAACAGATTTTCACCGATCCGGTTCTTCAGGGACATATATCAAAAGCACTGGAAAATAACCTGGATATCAGGATTGCCTTGCAGAGCATTAATTCTGCAGAAGCCTACCTGAAACAGAGTAAAGCAGCCTATCAGCCTACTTTGGCGGTAGGCCCGAACTATACGTTCCAGACCCAGTCGATCAATACCCAGTTCGGGCAGATTATCGGGGCCAGAAGATATATCAACCAGTATGACATAACCGCTAATATCGCTTGGGAAGCGGACATCTGGGGAAGGCTGAAATCCCAGGAAAAGGCGCAGCTGGCCTCTTATTTAGGTACTGTTGCCGCACACAAGGCGGTAAAGAGCGACCTGGTAGCGTCCATTGCCACTTCATATTATCAGCTGCTCACCTATGACGCCCAGAAGAAGATCATTACGGAAACCATCGCCATCAGGGAAAGAAACCTGGAGGCGACAAAAGCCCTGAAGATAGCCGGGACCCTTACGGAGGTTGCCGTTCAGCAGAGTGAAGCTCTGGTTTTCAATGCAAAATCCTTACTGATTGATATCGACACCCAGATCCAGCTGCTGGAGAATTCCATGAGCCTGCTGATGGGAGAACCTTCCCACGCAATCCAGAGATCTACCCTGGAGACACAACAGCTGCCGATTGATGTGAAATTGGGATATCCGGCCCAGCTGTTGGCCAACCGTCCGGATGTTATGCGGGCTGAATATAACCTGATGAATGCTTTTGAGCTGACCAATGCTGCCAAGGCACAGTTTTACCCGACTTTGCGCCTTACCGGAAGCGGCGGGGTACAGTCGGTGGATATCGATCACCTTTTCAGCGTCAATTCCTTGTTTGCCAATGTAGTGGCAGGACTTGCCCAGCCGATCCTGAACAGGAGGGCCATCAGAACCAATTACGATGTAAGCCTGGCCAATCAGGAAACCGCTTACCTGAATTTCAGGAAAACCGTGCTCACAGCAGGAAGGGAAGTATCGGATGCCATCCGGGTATTTTCGGTTCAGGATTCTTTTATCGAACTGAAGCAGAAAGAGCTGGATGCGTACAAAAACTCTGTGGAATACTCGCAGGAGCTGGTAAACTATGGCATGGCCAATTACCTGGAAGTGCTGAATGCAAGTGTAAACTCCCTGAATGCGGAGCTGAATATTGCCAATGCAGAATACAGTAAGATGCGGGCTGCCGTTGAGCTGTACCAGGCGCTGGGCGGCGGATGGAAATAATCCGTACGCTATCAGAATACAAACGCATGCTGAATTTTCAGTATGCGTTTTTTTATATTTGAAAAAAAATTATGGTATAAAAAAAGCTCTTCGGTCGAAGAGCTTTTACTTTTGGTGGAGAATACGGGATTC
>JAKOOI010000141.1 GCA_022701475.1 Weeksellaceae bacterium | reverse complement strand
ATGTCTTTTTCTTCCGCTGCCGTCTGCTTCTTGAAAGCGGCATTGTATAATCTTTTGAAGTAAGGAACCCTCTTTTCTGCAAGATAAGCAGCTTTTTCCTCAGGAGATAATTTCTTGAATTTGTTGTTCTCCACCAAATCCCCGATTGCCCCGTGAATGTATGCCAGGATACCGGCAATCACTACGGTACCCCAGAAATAAGGTGATCCCAAAAACGCATAGCTCTGTACAAAAAGATAGTAAAAGACGATTAAGAGTCCTACTATGATTCCTATATTTACAACAACCGGTGTTCTTTGTTTCATAATAAATTAATTTTTTACATTAAAATCATCGTCTTCATCATCCTGCAGAGGGGCTTCTTCTTCTTCCTTGTAATATTTTTTAGGCCTGCTGAAGACATAGATCACAAGGGCAACGAAGAAAAGCATAAAGAAAATCAGAGCCAGGGTCTGGTAGAAACCAGCATTGTCTGTATTGGATAATATATCTTTAAAATTCTGTGGGATCATAAGACAAATCTTTTACTATTAGTTATTACTTGCTGTTTTAATTTCAGTTGTCTTAATATCCGTTCCTAATCTCTGCAGATAAGAAATAAGCGCTACAATTTCTTTTTTCTCAAGTTCGCCCTTCGGTCTCTTGGCATAGGCTGCTTTAAGATCCGGTGCTTCAGACATGATATCCTTTACGATTTTCACCGCCTGATTATCTGCCCATGAATTGGCTGAGTCGATTTCAGATTTTGTATAAGGCACTTCAAACGCATTTTTCATCAGCTTCATCTTGTCTACCATTTTAGACCGGTCCAGGTTGGTAGCAATCAGCCATGGGTAACGGGGCATAATGGAACCTGCAGACGTTGATCTTGGGTTATACATATGCTTATAATGCCATGAGCTTGGGTTTTTTCCTCCTTCTCTATGTAAATCCGGTCCTGTTCTTTTTGATCCCCAAAGGAAAGGTCTGTCGTAAACGAATTCCCCTGCTTTGGAGTACTGTCCGTTTTTACCGTTGAATCGTACGATCTCATCTCTGAACGGTCTTACCATCTGTGAGTGACAGGCATTACAGCCTTCTCTGATATAAATATCTCTTCCTTCCAGCTCCAGCGGAGAATAAGGCTTCACTGCGGAAATAGTCGGTACGCTTTTCTTTAATGAAAGGGTAGGGATGATCTCTACCATACTTCCGATGGAAATGGCGAATAAAGACAGGATTCCCAATAATACCGGTGTTCTTTCCAGCCACAGGTGGGTTCCTTCCCCTTCCTTACGTTTCTTGGTAATATTGGCCAGAGCAGGTGCTTCAGCAGGTACATCTTTCTGGAAAGATCCTTTTCTTGCAGTAGCGATTAAGTTCACCACCATGAAAAGACCTCCGGTAAGATATAACAATCCGCCTACGAATCTCATTTTGTAATAAGGGATAATGGCGGTTACCGTATCCAGCCAGTTTTTCCAAACCAAAGTTCCGTCCGGGTTGAATTGTTTCCACATCAGTCCTTGTGTAAATCCTGAGATATACATCGGCACGGCATAGAAAATAATCCCCAGAGTTCCTAACCAGAAATGCCAGTTAGCCATTTTTACGGAATATAATTTCGTTCTCCAAAGAATCGGGATCAGGTAATAGATTACCCCGAAAGCCATGAAACCATTCCATCCCAGTGCACCTACGTGTACGTGACCGATTACCCAGTCTGTGAAGTGACCGATTTTGTTGATGTTTTTGGTGGCCAGTAAAGGACCTTCGAAAGTAGCCATCCCATAGCAGGTAACCGCTACCACGAAGAACTTAAGGATCGGGTTTTCCCTTACTTTATCCCACGCTCCCCTTAAAGTAAGGAGACCGTTAAGCATTCCTCCCCATGACGGGGCAATCAGCATGATGGAGAATCCTGTTCCCACTGCCTGGGCCCATGCCGGTAATGCAGTATACTGAAGGTGGTGAGGACCCGCCCAGATATATACGAAAATTAATGACCAGAAGTGAATGATGGACAGCTTGTAAGAGAATACCGGACGGTCTGCCGCTTTTGGTAAGAAGTAATACATCAAACCAAGAACCGGAGTCGTCAGTACGAAAGCTACTGCATTGTGACCGTACCACCATTGCACAATGGCATCTTTTACCCCTGCATAAGCCGAATACGATTTCCAGCCGGTGAAGGATAAAGGAACTTCCAGGTTATTGAAAATGTGAAGCATGGCTACTGCAATCCATGTTCCGATGTAGAACCATATGGCCACATACAAGTGTCTAACTCTTCTCTTGGCAATGGTAAGGAACATGTTGGCTCCGAAAATAATCCAGGAGAAAGCGATCAAAATATCGATCGGCCATTCGTGCTCCGCATATTCTTTGGAAGTGTTGATTCCCATAAAGAACGTAACATACGTCACTAAAATCATAATCTGCCAGGTCCAGAAATGGATCCATGACAGGGTGTCGCTGTACATTCTTGTCTTCAGAAGACGCTGCAGCGAGTAGTAAACCCCCACGTATACAACGTTCATTACAAAGGCAAAAATTACAGTTGTGGTGTGCAGCATCCTGATTCTACCGAAACCGAATGCCCCATGTGTGTTTATCAACCCCTGGATGCTGCCGCCCATACTGCTTATGGTGGAGTCATCCGTTCCGAATAAAAATTCCGGAAGTTCAGGGTAGAAAAGCATTAATGCAGCCGTAAGACCGAACAAAAACCCTATGATCCCGAAAACAACGGTCGCATAAAGGAAGGCCCGGACAATACTGTTGTCATAACTAAACTTCTGTGTTTCCATATCAACTATTCACTTTTTTCTTCAATTTTTTTATTATTTTCTCCTGTCTCATTCTTGTTTTCTTTGTCGTCTGTATCTTTGACTTCCCTGATTTCATCGGAGTCGAAAAGGATTCTTACAGCCGGAGATTCGTCATCTTCAAACTGTCCTTTCCGGGCGTAAATAATAAACACCACCAGGAAAACTGCAGCTAAGGAAACACTGCACAGGATCATTAAATAGAGAATATCCATTAGACAACAAAATTAACCTATTTTCGGGGTTCAAATTTAATGAAAAATAATGACATTCGTCACGAAATACGGCATTCAGCTAATTTAAAATCAGTCTAAATAAGTGGATTTATGAGTGGTTTTTGAAATATTTCCGCCCCAGGATCCAGGTTGAAAAAGTAGTAAATGAAACCACGGTAATGGAACTTGCCGGCATGATCAGCGCTGCGAAAAGCGGATGCATATGTCCGGTCACCGCATAACTCAGTCCGACAATATTGTAAAGAAAACTGATTATAAATGTCATTTTCACAATCTTGATAGAACCCTTGCAGACATTCAGATACCGGTCCAGCTTTACTACTTTTTCACCGTCCATAATAACATCTGAAGAAGGGGTGAAGCTATTGGTGTCATCGGCGATGGCAATTCCTACATTGCTCTGTTTCAGTGCGCCTGCATCGTTGAGCCCGTCTCCCAGCATGGCAACTTTCATTCCTTTGTCCTGAAGGCCCCGTATATAATTCAGCTTGTCTTCCGGGCTCTGGTTAAAAGCCATTCCGCTGTACTGGGGAATCAGTTCTTTCAGCTGGTTTTCTTCCGAAGCGTTGTCACCGCTGAGGATAAATACCTTGTAGCCTGTAAGTTTTCTGAACAGGTTTTTCAGGTTTTCACGGTATTCGTTCTTGAAAATGAACTTTCCTGAGAATTCACCGTTTTTGCTAATATACACTGCTGTTTCAAGATTTCTGGGTTCCTGGTTATTGTATTTCGCAGAACCGATTTTGTACACCGTTCCCCTTACCACTGCTTCGTAGCCTTTTCCGGAGATCTCCCGGAAGTTCTCAACGGTATAGTAATCATCCTTCAGTTCGATGAAATCATACAGTGATTTGGAAAGCGGATGATTGGAGTTTTTCAGTAAGGTCTTGATGTTCAGCAGGTCGAAATCTTTAATCTCAGATCCTTCATACCGGATATTTGATTTTTTCCGGTGGGTGATCGTTCCTGTCTTGTCGAACACCACTGTGTCCAGTTTAGCAATTTTCTCAATGGTAATGGTATCCTTTACATAGAACTTATTCCTGCCCAGGATCCTCATGATGTGTCCGAAAGTAAACGGTGCTGATAAAGCCAGTGCGCATGGACAGGCAATAATCAGGATGGCAGAAATTACCTGGAACATCTTGTTCAGGTCGATGAAATACCAGTAAGCACCTGCAGTCAGGGCGATTCCCAGAATGATGAAGGTAAAATATTTGCTTACGCTGTTCGTGAGGGTATCCAGTCCGGTCTCGTGTTTTTTAAAAGCCTCTTTATTCCACAATTGTGTCAGGTAACTCTGGTCTACATTTTTAATGACTTCAAGCTCCAGGGAAGATCCGATCTGTTTTCCGCCGGCAAAGATCTTATCGCCGGGCTGTTTGCTGATCGTGGCACTCTCCCCCGTAATAAAGCTATTGTCGATATTGCCTTCTCCGTTAATCAGAATGGCATCCACCGGGATGATTTCCTGGTTTCTCACCAGGATCCGGTCACCAATCTTTACTTCAGACAATAATATGTTGTCCTGTTTACCTTCAAAATCAACTTTCGTTACTGCAATAGGATAGAAAGACTTGTAATCCCTGTCATAAGAAAGGGCGCTGTAGGTACGTTTCTGGAAAATTTTGCCGAGCAGCATAAAAAACAATAAACCGCACAGCGTATCAAAGTAACCCGGCCCGTAATTGGTGGCTACTTCATACAGGCTGCGCCCGAAAAGTACGATAATTCCCAGTACGATCGGGACATCAATGTTTACAATCCCGTTCTTCAGGCCGTACCAGGCAGATTTGTAGTAATCCGAAGCGGAATAGGTGACTACAGGGATCGCCAGGAAGCACATCA
>JAKOOI010000113.1 GCA_022701475.1 Weeksellaceae bacterium | reverse complement strand
ATTTACTATGGATGCATGATGATCCGGCATGAGCTGAATGCGGACAGGTTTTGGCTAAAGCCGGATGTATACCACTATTATGACGTCGGGCTAAAGCCCGACGCTATTGATGATACAGTTCTGCCGACAACAACCGGTGGTTTTTCCTTTCCAATACATCTCATCATCATCACCTCTTATCTCTATTCGGATCCGTTAAAGAAATAAGGGAGCCTGTTGATCCTTATCCAGCCTTACGGTAAATGCCGGAATCTGTTCATCAATTCTCATCAGTACTGCTGAAAGATTCTTTGCCCGGATAAAAGACCGGATCTGTGAATTCCCGGTAAATGCAAATGCAATAAATTCTGAAATCCGCTGTTCCGGAATACCCTGCCTGGTAAAATATGCATCTTCTACCCTGCTCCGGATCCAGGCAATATCCTGCTGGAGGTCTTCATACCGGTATTTCCGTTTCTGGCGTCTTGCTTTACCGCTTACCAGGTCATAGAGTCCCTGTACATTCAGCTGGCCCAGCAGTATGGGAACAAGAACCTGCTTCACTTCTGCAGGCTTCTCCCGCATTTTCCCGACCGGTTGCGGAAGACCGACGGCATCCTGTACCAGCTTTCCTTGATCTGCCCTGGCCACTGCCCGGGAATCCTTCCCGAGGTCGCCGGTAAATACGGGAATCCTGACTTCTTCAATTTCCCGTGCAGCCCTTACCAGATGAATATGCAGACTGGTTTCCGTGCCTGCCGAAACTTTTATGGCAGCCCGCTCATAACCTGCCCTGACAAAACGGATCTCATCACCGGCTGAGGCTTCAACGGAAAAAGTTCCGTCTATAGCGGTGGAAGCCTTACGGTCTGCAGAGATATTGATCACTGTAACAGCCGGAAGACTGATGCCGTCTTCATCCGTTATGGTTCCTTTCACCGTCTGGGAGCAAAGGGGGACTGAAACTTAATATAAAAAACAGTCCTGTTAAAGATTTCGTAGGCAATAACGATTTCAGCATCCGCTTATCGCTGGGTCTGAGGAGCCCTGTAGGAAGAGATTCTGGTTAAAACCGCTCTTTGGAACCTTACCAGGTCCGCATCACTGCAGAAGCCGTATTTGAGGATCTTTGTTCTTTCAAATCCTCCTGCCAGAACGTAGGAAATAAAATGGGGAATCGCCGCTTTTTCTATTTTAAGATCGGTGAAATATTGTTCTCCCAAGGCATAGGCGAGATATTGGGTCAGGTCTATGTCATCCCATTTGTTCTTCACTTTACCGATGGCAAATCCCTGTCCTTTAGGCTGTACAAATTCTCCCGGTCTTGCAGCCAAAACCCTGGGATCAGATTTCTGCGACATATAAAGGGCAAGATCAGACTTCAGTTTCTGTACTTTCTGCGGAGCATTCAGGTTGCGGGTATCCATTTTGAGATCGCCGGTGATTTCTTTTTTAATTTCCACTTCGGCAATCAGTGCAGGAGTTCTTGCCAGGGTAATGTTTACGGGAGAACTGATATTTTCCTGTGTAATTTTCCGGTTGGACCGGTCATATCCGGATTTTACAAACCGCAGTTCATCGCCTGCCCTGCCGGAAATCATGAAGTGGCCGTCGCGGTTGGTCACTACCCGTTCGTCTGTTCTGATGTTGATCACGGTAACTTCAGGAAGCTCACTGTTCTCTTCGGAAACGGTTTTTCCGAAAATATAGTCCTGAGCCTGGCTCCGGATGAAAAAAGTGATCAATAAAATAAAGAGTAGTTTAAGTTTCACTGGCTGTTTTTTACAGAACAAAACTAAAACTATTTTAACAGGTAAAAAGAAGTTTAACCACACTTAACGCGTTTTAGGATTTATTTGGGATTTCCGGTCCGTAAACTGTTAAATACAGGCTTCAAATTGTTAAAACTTTACCTTAAAAATAACTAACTTGCATTCACAATCTTATCGCTATATGCAAAATTCTTACACGGTGATCAATGCTTCGGCCGGCTCGGGAAAGACCTATGCCCTGGTACAGCGCCTCCTGATGATCTGCCTCCGGTATCCCAACCAGCAGCACGCCATCCGGAATATCCTGGCTCTTACATTTACCAACAAAGCCGCCAACGAAATGAAAGAAAGAATCCTTTCCTGGCTGGGAAATTTTTCTGCCGATACGTATGCCCATAACGGGGATTTAAAAAATATCCGGAATGCATTTGAGGAAGAAGGCATAAAAATTACGATCGACGATCTTCACCAACGTGCTAAAAAGATGCTGGATTACGTCCTGCATAATTATTCTACGCTGAATATCGGTACCATCGACCGCTTTAACTCGCGGCTGGTAAGGAGCTTTTCGCATGAACTGGGGCTGGCCAAGAATTTCAACCTTGAAATCGAAGCGGAGCCTTTCCTGATCGAAGCCGTTGATAAAATGCTGGATCAGATCGGTGAAAACAAAGCCATTTCAGATTCGTTTATGGATTATGTAGATTACAGTCTCGAAAACAACGAACGGATCACCCTGAACAAAAGCCTGTATGATTCGGCGAAAGAATTCGTAAAGGATATTCATTACGAACACCTGAAAAACAACAAAGATTTCGATACGGCGAATTATGAAAACATAAAAAACACGCTCCGCAAAGAGATCGTGCTGAATAAAAAGCAGGCAGTGGCGCTGGCCTCCCAATCCATTGAACTCTTCAGGTCCAGAAACATTGAAACAGAGGATTTTGCCCAGGGCAAAAACGGGATCGGCGGTTTTTTTGCCAAAGTCCTGGAATTTTACCAGCAGAAAAGATCCGGTTTCCCGTTCCCCACCACAGCGGAGGAATCGGTGGTGAACAATTACCGGAAGGGAGCCTCCGCAAAATCGAAAAACAAAGAGCCGGAAATCTTCGATATCCTGGA
>JAKOOI010000112.1 GCA_022701475.1 Weeksellaceae bacterium | reverse complement strand
TCATCGGCATTAGGCCTTGCCGTCATATCGTTGGCTTTAGAAATACTTTTCTGTGCAGTGTCAATAACTCCGCATTCAAAAGCATTGAGCTGATCATTTTTTTCCGCTCTCTTATAGACGACATAGGTGGCAAGATCTTTTGTATAGGGCTCTATGAAAAGAGCAGATCTGTCGTTGTAAATTTCCATGGAGGATAATCCGAGCGGTGAAATACTGAAATAGATGGTCGCCCCGGAATCTCCGGTACTTTCACCAATATAGGATCTGATGTCAGGAAATTTGGCTGCCAGCTGAGAGTCAAAATTTGAACTCTCCCTCACTTTAAAGGATTCCATCATTCCCTCTGCATTAGGAAAAGAAATAAGAACTCCCGGTTGTTCCGGTAACTGCTGCTTTGGGGCTTTTAAAAGTGAATTTCTCAGACCGTTAATATCCAGATGAAAAGTTTTGGGATGTGCAAGGCTGCTTTTGTTCTCAAAAATTTCCGAAGAGTCTTTTTGGGTTGCTGCAGACCATAGGCGATCGGTCTGTGCAAATGAAATGCAGGATGCACCCAGCATCCCGATCAGGAATAATTGTTTTTTCATTGAATTCGGTTTTATTTGTGATTAGTCAAACCTAATAAAGTTTATGATAAAACAGAAATAATTGCCTGAGAATGATTGAGACAATTCTGTCTGATTTTTAATTCAAAATCAGCATACCCGGATGAGCAGCGGATAAAAATGATCTCATGAATTAATGTGCTTATTTTTATTCAGAATACAGATTCCTTACTTCTGACTCAAAAAGGAAGGCAGCCTGTAGAATGAGGCTGCCTTTTAAATATCCTGATGTATTCTTAATTACCGCGTAATATCCCTGCCGATTACCAGTCTCTGGATTTCGGATGTTCCTTCCCCGATGGTGCAGAGTTTGGAATCCCTGTAGAATTTTTCCACCGGGAAGTCTTTCGTATATCCGTATCCGCCGAAGATCTGCACGGCATTGTTTGAAATCCTCACACAGGCTTCGGAGGCATACAGTTTTGCCATAGCTCCTTCTTTGGTCATCTTTTGCCTGGCGTTTTTCAGGGTAGAAGCTCTCTGGATCAGCAGTTCCGCAGCATCGATTTCCGTGGCCATATCCGCCAGCATGAAATTCACCGCCTGGAATTCTGAAATTGATTTTCCGAACTGTTGTCTTTCCTTTGCATATTTCAGCGCAGCCTTGTAAGCTCCTCTTGCTGTCCCCAGACTTAAGGCGGCAATAGAAATTCTTCCGCCGTCCAGGATTTTCATCGCCTGTTTGAAACCTTCGCCTACTTCTCCCAACCGGTGTGAATCCGGAACGCGTACATTATCGAAAATCAGTTCGGCTGTTTCCGATGCTCTCATTCCGAGTTTGTTTTCCTTTTTACCGGAACTGAAACCGGCCATTCCTTTTTCCAGGACGAATGCCGTTGAGTTGTTTTTGGCCCCTTTTTCCCCTGTCCTGGTCATGACTACGGCAATATCACCGGAAATCGCATGGGTAATAAAGTTTTTGGCACCGTTGATGATCCATCCGTCGCCGTCTTTCACTGCGGTAGTGGACATCCCACCGGAATCCGAGCCTGTATTGTGTTCGGTAAGGCCCCACGCTCCGATCACTTTACCGGATGCCAGCTGCGGCAGCCAGCGGTGTCTCTGCTCTTCGTTTCCGAATTCGTAAATATGATTGGTGCATAATGAATTGTGTGCCGCTACAGAAAGCCCGATGGAAGGATCTACCTGTGAAATCTCGTCAAGGATGGTTACATATTCATGATAACCCAGCCCTGAGCCGCCGTATTCTTCCGGAACAACGATTCCCATGAAACCCATTTCCCCCAGTTCATGAAATAAATCCTTAGGGAAAGTCTGGCTTTCGTCCCACTCCATAATATTGGGCCTGATATTCTTTTCAGCAAATTCCCTTGCCGTTTCCGCTATCATTTTAATGTTGTCGATCGTTTCTGTGTTCATATAAAAAATACTTTGTTCCCAAAGATAACCAAATTGACCGAACGTCCAAAAAAATTATTTGATCCCTGAAAACCTGCCTGCAAAAAATTAAATCTCAGTTTATTATATTTTTAAAATTAATATTTTATTAATGAAAATCCCGAAATCATAATACGATTGATTTACTAATTTTGTTTCCAATCTTTTTTACACGCATGAAAAATTTTCTAATTCCGGGACTTTTGCTTTCCATAAGTTTCAGTGCCCAGGCTCCTGCCGGTTATTATAACGGGACATCAGGCCTCACGGGATATGCCCTGAAGTCAAAGCTGCATGAGATTATTGCAGGTAAAAATATCAGCTGGAATTACAGCGACCTGACCAATTACTATAATCAGACTGATCTGGACCGTTACTATGACCACGGAGCATCCAATACGACGCTTCTGCTGGATATGTACTCGGAAATTCCTTCTGGACCCGATGCTTACGAATATACTACTGCTAACCTCATCGGCAGTGCCGGCGCAGAAGGGCAGGGATGGAACCGTGAACACATGATGCCGCAGAGCACGTTCTACAGCAACTACCCGATGTACTCTGATCTTTTCTATGTAGTCCCTACCGATGCCCGGATCAACCAGCTGCGGAGTAACTATCCTTACGGGATTGCGGGTTCTACAATTTATTATACTTTCACCAATTCTTCCCGCATAGGAAATTCAGCCATTCCCGGAAGCAATTATACGGGACGGGTCTATGAGCCTGTCAATGAATTTAAAGGGGATATTGCACGCAGTCTTCTGTATTTTGCCGTACGGTATGAAGGGAAACTGGGGAGTTTTAATGTTACCAATAATACCAGTCCCGCTTCTGACACCAATCCGCTGGACGGAACTGAAGAAAGAGGATATGATCCCGCTTATATCGCGATGTTGCTGCAGTGGCATCAGCAGGATCCGGTTTCACAACGCGAGGTTGACCGGAATAACGCGGTTTACACCCTGCAGAAAAACAGGAATCCGTTTATTGACAACCCGGCCTGGGCAGATATGATCTGGGGGATTTCCCCTGATGCTGCTGTGCCTCAGAGCCCTTCCAATGTCAGTATTACCAAGAATAGCGCTTATTTTATAACTTTAAGCTGGACTCCAAGCTCAAGCAGCGATGTGATCGGATATAAAATTTATCAGAACGGAACACTCGTTGCTTCAACAAAGAATACGACGGTCAGCATTGATCATCTTAGTCCTTCCACTGCTTACAGTTTCACTGTAAAAGCCTATGATTCCGGATACCTGTTGTCTGCCGACAGCAATACGGCCGGCATAGCAACGCTGGATTCGGATATCTATGCGAAAGACCTGATGATCTCAAAATACCTTGAAGGAACGGGTAATAATAAAGGTCTTGAGATCATTAATAAAACAGGACATGCCGTGAACATGAGTGACTACCGGCTGTCGATCCAGTTCCCGAGCGGAAACAATTACTATTTCCCCGCACCGTATGAACTGGAAGGAACCCTGGCAAACGGCGAAACCTCGGTTGTTATTAATGCCCACGCCGGTTTTTCCTGTTATACCGGCAGCCAGGCCGGATTTGTAACGGCTGCCCCGCAGATGATGTTTTCCGGCAGCCAGTATCTTGAGCTGAAATACAGGAGTGCAACGGTGGATGCCATCGGAATACCGGGAACGAATAATTCATCAACACTTACCAATGTTTCCCTGTACAGAAAACAGTCAGCCAGTCAGCCGGCAGCTGCGTTTAACCCGGATGAATGGGATGCTTATCCCGTAGATTACTGTCAGAATATGGGAACCCTGTCTGCCAAAGATGAGACCGTGTCAGCGAATGCCCTTAAGATATATCCGAATCCTGTCCGGGAAGAGATTTTTGTAAACGGAAATACCGAAGGAATAAAAACGGTACAGATTCTGGACTTTTCAGGAAAACTGATTTTTAAGGAGCAGATGCCTTTCAGGAATAAAAAAAGTATCTCCGTACCAGCCCTTGCGCCCGGTACGTACCTTTTGAGGGCTGATGACAGAACATATCCTTTTATTAAAGAATAAATACGCTCCATATCATATAGTAAAGATGTACTGTGTCCGTACTGTCAGAGCTTATCTGGCGGTACGGACTTTTTTCAGCTGCCGAAATCTTCATTTTTTCATGAAAAATGTTTAAATTGGTATTTCTTTTAAAAGAACGAAAAGAATACATAAAGGAAACAGAATTATGGATACACCCAATTACAGAATGCCATTTATACCTTCTGCCCTGATGACGGAAGGCGGAAGCATTGAAACCTGTGACATGGGCGAGAGCATTGCCCACAATATTATGCTGCTGATCACTACCAAAAAAGGGGAGAACAGATATGATGAAAACTACGGAAATGACGTATGGGGACTGGAATTTGACAATGGAGTGACCAGTGCTGTCTGGGAAGCCGTTTTCATCAGGAGCCTCAGACGCCAGATCCAGGAATACGAACCCCGGATCGTACAGCCCCGGATCGATGCCCACGTACAGATCGTAGAGCATACTTATGACACCAAAGAACATACAGAAATCAAAAAGAAAGTAAAAATAGCCATCAATGCAAAGATGGAAGCTACCGGAGAGCGCTTCAGCTTTTCTACCGAGCTGTTCCTGAGCCCGATGTCTATTGATTAACCGCAAAGACCTATGATGAATCTAGACCAGAATATCTATTCCAAAGAATCCGTAAAAGCCAGAATGCTTCAGAATGCCACGAAAGTCTGGGGTCTTAAAAGCCCCCAGTCCCTGGACCCTTTTGTAAAGCTGCTTATTGATGCTTTCAGTACTGAGGTTTTTAAGGCCAATAATGAGATACAGACAGTAAATGCCCGTATCCTGGAAAAACTTGCCAAACTGCTGACCCCTTCTGTATATACCCATCCGGTTCCGGCCCACGCCGTAGCTTTTACCCACGCTTACGAATCCTCGGAACTGCTGCTGGAACATACCGAATTCTTTTTCAGGAAACACATGACCTCCACCATAAAATCCGAATCGGACAAACAGGTGAATATTCCTTTTACTCCAGTGGGGAATATCAGGATCAATAAGGCGCAGACCGCAATCATGTTTGTAGGAAACACCTGCTACAGTATTGACGAGCAGCTCAACAAAATTCCCATTGCCAGATTCCAGGGCCGGCCGGAAGATTACCGCAAAATTACCATCGGCATTGATGTCTCCGAATATACGGATGAAAAGTTTCCCAAATACCTGACGCTGTACTGCTCCAACCCCGCTTTCGAACATCTTGATTTTACCTATAAGCTGCTGCCGTATATTACCGTTTCCTGTAACGGCAATCCGCTGTTTGTGCGGGAAGGGATAACCTATATAGAAAATGACCAGGCGGAAGGATATGAGCAGATGTTCCGGGAACAGTCGATCTACAATAAGCTTACCGAAGATGTAAAAAGCATCTACCGGCATAAATTCATAGAAATTACCGGTCTTTCCGGCAGCCTGTTTTCAGAGCCGGGGCAGCTTCCCGAAAATCTCCGTTTTGTAGAATATAAGGAAGAAATCGTAAAATACATCGGCGGGAAACGCCTTCTGTGGCTTACCCTGGATTTTCCGCCGCAGTTTTCCTCTGAAATACTGGATAATTTTTCTTTTGTACTGAATGCTTTTCCGATCTATAACAGGGGCTGGAAAAAAACGGAATACAGCCTGGATATCATGGGCAATAACATTCCGCTGGTTACCGATGAAGGCGAACATTTTCTCTACGTGGACGAAGTCCAGGACGGTGATGGCAGAAAGTATACTGAAATTCCGTTCACTCCTAACGATAACCTGAGGAAGGGGCTGTATACTGTGAGAAAAGGCGGAATGGAGCGTTTCACCAACAGGAATGCCGTTGACATGATCGCCAATGTCCTGGAACTGACCCGTGATGAAATTGCTGCCTTTTCCCTGCTGAACAGGGATAATGTGAAAGGCATGCTCAGTGAAATGTCTGATAAAATGAAATCCATGGTACAGAAGGTAAACAATGCCAAGCGAACCGTGAAGCAGGAACTCAATTATGTAATCATGGAACCGGTAGAAAAAACCGATCATACCTATGCCGCATTCTGGATTACCCATTGTACCTTGGCCAACCATATGCGGCCGGGGACGGAACTTGCCAATCAGCTGAAATCGCAGGTCCTCGTATTGCTTACAGAAACCATCGGCGGAGCGGAAGAGCAGAAAGGGACCGACAGCATACAGGCATATAAGTATGCCCTGACCACCCGGGATAAAATCATTTCCCTTGAGGACGTTAAAAACTATTGCCGGATGGTACTGAAGGATGAACAGAAAGAAGTCCGGGTAAAAAGGGGAACCATGATCAGCAACAGGCCGAAGGAAGGATTCATCAGGACCGTGGAAGTAGAGATCATTCCGCAGAACTATTCTTTCTATGGAAGGGTATATTGGGAAAATATGGCCAACGTCCTGCGCAATCAGATTATCTCCAAAGCTATTGACGGCATTGAATACCGGGTAAGGGTTACCAATGAGGATGCCGACTTTTAATTAAGTGATGGCAGAACATTTGCTTAGATATAGCGCGGTTAATTGACAGCGCGGATTGGTAGCGCGGATTTTAAATCCGCGCTGTCACTATCACAACTTAACATAAAATATTCCATAAAATTCCGTAATTTTGCATTGCGTGATTTTCATGTGGGATCACCCTGAATTATGAGCAAATCAACAGAGTATATAGAAGTTTACGGAGCACGTGAGCACAATCTTAAAAACATTAATGTTAAAATTCCGCGCAACGAGCTGGTTGTAATTACCGGGCTTTCGGGCAGTGGAAAATCTTCCCTGGCTTTCGATACGATTTTTGCAGAAGGGCAGCGGCGGTATATCGAAACCTTTTCTGCGTATGCACGGCAATTTCTCGGAGGCCTTGAACGGCCGGATGTGGACAAGATCGAAGGACTGTCCCCGGTGATTGCGATTGAGCAGAAAACAACCAATAAGAATCCGCGTTCCACGGTAGGAACGGTAACCGAACTTTACGATTTCCTGCGTCTTCTCTTCGCAAGGGTATCCGATGCATATTCGCAGACCACAGGAAAAAAGCTGGTAAGCTATACGGAAGACCAGATCCTGGAAGCGATCAAAGAAAATTATAAAGACGAAAAAATTATGCTGATGGCGCCGGTAGTGCGTTCCCGGAAAGGCCATTACCATGAACTGTTTGTCCAGATGGCCAAAAAAGGCTACGGACAGGCGAGGATCGACGGCGAGCTGCAGGATATTGAATATGACCTGAAACTCGACCGGTACAAAACCCACGATATCGATATTGTCATTGACCGATGGATTATCGGCGAAAGTGCGTCCGAAAACCGGATGGAGAAATCGCTGAGAACAGCAATGGATATGGGGGATGGCATTATCGGGATCCAGAAGCTGGGCGGATCGGAAATCGAATATTTCTCTAAGAACCTCATGGATGCCGAAACGGGACATTCCCTGGCCCTGCCGGAACCCAATACGTTTTCCTTCAACTCCCCGAAAGGAAGCTGCCCGAACTGCAAAGGGCTCGGAACCATTAAAAAGATCAATACCGATTATTTTGTTGATAACCCTAAGCTTTCCATCAATCAGGGAGGACTGCTTCCGCTGGAAGATATCAAATCCAACAAATGGATCGTTTCCCAGATTAAGAACATCCTGGAAATTTTCGGGCTCGGACTTGCTACGCCTTTCAAGGATATTCCTGCAGAAGCATTGGATTATATCTATAACGGATGTAATAAAGAATTCAACAAAGACCTGAAATATGCCGGCATTACCAAAAAGATCAAGGTAAGCTTTGACGGGCTGATTCCTTTTATGGAGGAAATGATTGAAGAAAAGGAATCCTACGAAGCCATTATGCTGGAACGGCATTTTACCACGGAGGAAACCTGTCCGCAGTGCAAAGGGACAAGGCTGCAGCCTTCCAGCCTGAGCTTTAAGATTGACGGAAAAAATATTGCCGAAGTAAACGGATTAAGCCTGATCGACCTGAAAGACTGGCTGTCGGAAGTAAAGGATACTTTTTCGGAAAAAAACAAAATCATCGCCCATGAAATTCTGAAGGAAATCGAGACCAGGCTTCAGTTCCTTTTGGATGTAGGACTGGATTACCTGAGCCTGAGCCGGAGTTCAAGAACGCTCTCCGGAGGGGAATCCCAGAGGATCAGGCTGGCTACCCAGATCGGTTCCCAGCTGGTGAATGTACTGTACATCCTGGATGAACCGAGTATCGGGCTGCACCAGCGCGATAATGAGCGGCTGATCAGTTCCCTGAAAAACCTCCGCGATATCGGCAACTCGGTCCTGGTGGTGGAACATGACAAAGATATGATCCTGGAAGCAGATGAGGTACTGGATGTAGGGCCGAGAGCCGGAAAATTCGGAGGGGAAATCCTCTGGCAGGGCAAACCGGCAGACCTGGTGAAGGCCGACACCATTACCGCACAGTACATCAACGGAAAACGCAAGATTGAAATCCCTGCAGAGCGAAGGGCGGGAAGCGGGAAACATATTCTATTGAAAGGCGCTACCGGAAACAACCTCAAAAATGTTACATTGGATATTCCGCTGGGAAAACTGGTGGTCGTAACCGGAATTTCCGGAAGCGGAAAATCCTCGCTGATCAACGGGACATTGTATCCGATCCTGAACAAGCATTTCTACAGAGCCGTCCAGGAACCTTTACCTTATAAAAAAATCGACGGTCTTGAACACATCGATAAAATCGTGGACGTAGACCAGACCCCGATCGGCAGGACGCCGAGATCCAATCCGGCTACCTATACCGGAATGTTTACCGATATCCGGAACCTCTTTGCCGAGCTGCCGGAATCCAAGATCCGCGGGTACAAGCCGGGAAGGTTCTCTTTTAATGTAAAAGGCGGAAGGTGTGAAACCTGTCAGGGCGGCGGACTGAAAGTCATTGAAATGAATTTCCTGCCGGATGTGTATGTCCACTGCGAGACCTGCAATGGGAAACGCTTCAACAGGGAGACCCTTGAAGTGCGGTACAAAGGAAAATCCATTTCCGATGTGCTGGACATGACCATTGATGAAGCGGTGGAATTCTTCCAGCCGATTCCTAAGATTTATTCAAGGGTAAAGACCCTGCAGGATGTCGGGTTAGGGTATATCACAATGGGACAGCAGTCGACCACGCTTTCCGGAGGGGAAGCACAGCGGATCAAGCTGGCAACGGAGCTGGCCAAACGCCAGACCGGAAACACCCTGTATATTCTGGATGAACCGACTACCGGGCTTCATTTCGAAGACGTGAAGATCCTGATGGATGCCATTAACCGGCTGGTGGAACTGGGAAACTCCTTCATCATCATTGAACACAATATGGACGTCATCAAACTGGCAGACCATATCATCGATGTAGGCCCGGAAGGCGGAAAACACGGC
Source organism: Weeksellaceae bacterium (assembly GCA_022701475.1). Lineage (GTDB taxonomy): Bacteria > Bacteroidota > Bacteroidia > Flavobacteriales > Weeksellaceae > Chryseobacterium. The sequence continues at coordinate 8,140 of JAKOOI010000112.1, read as the reverse complement.
GGCCAGATCGTTGCCCAGGGAACGCCGGAGGAAATCGTGAAATCAAAGAAGAGTCTGACCGGGAAGTTTCTGAAAAAGGAATTGTAATAAAAGAACATCAATTAATAAAAAGGAATTTGTGAAAACAGATTCCTTTTTTAATGATAACTGATTAAATTGCCGAATTAAAAGTCATCAGGAAAAACTTGCAGTCATATCCGGGAGTCTAGTTATCCTATGGCACTACAGAAAATAAGCTGATAAGAAATTAGTATTAAAGAAGCGAATATAGAAAAAACTCAATAAATTACAGGTATGATAAAAATTCCGATGCCTGAATTTATCGAAACTCAGGTTTCGGATGATCATTTATTGGCAGTACTATTCAGAGTTAGTAAAAAGCGAAAAGCTGATGTAACCTGGAGTCCGAAAATGGACTTACTAGGCCTTTCCATGTCTCTTACTGCATTTGTTTGAGGTAAATTCCAATCTCCAATATTAAATTTTCGTCTGATTTAAAATTTATACTTCTCAAAATCAATTATTTGTATCTTAATGTTAACTAAATGTTAACGGAATATGAATTTAATATAAACTATTTTCTTATCTTTGGTTAAAGATGAATAAGTCATTTAAAAATACTTAAAACCAAAGCGTTATGAAAAATAAAATACAGATCCTGGTGGCTGCCTTCCTTATTTTAGGAGGTATGACTATGGTTAATACTGCGAAAGCACAGACAACGGATTCCAATACGATACAGGAAGTCAAATTATATAAAAATGACGGTTTTAATGAAGTCCGGGAAATCCTGATGGATAATTTTGATTTTACGGCTTCAGATTACAAACAGGGCACCGTTAATTCAGTTGTGAAATTCGAGGTGGCTGAAAACGGGAAAATCGTCAATGTGCATTCCCAGGGAGACTGCAAAAATGTAAGCCGGGAAATTGAAAATGTACTGAAAGGCTCCTATTATAACGGCAGCCGTAATAAATCGGCAGCATCCGCAGAGATGATGGCCTATACCTATGTGATGCCGGTAACGCTTGAGATAGATCATCCGTAAGGGTGTGACAAAACAAGATAAGATGAAAGCCAGACCCTGCACGGTGTGGCTTCTATCGTTTTAATACCCTTTATGGTGAAAAATAAACATGGCTGTATACTATTTTCGGCTGATCATCGTTTTATAATCAACAGCAAAAATTAAAACGATATGAAAAATTTAAAAAAACTCAGCAACACAGAACTGAAATCCGTATATGGAGGAAAACCAAAGGAATACTGCGTATATTGTGAGAAATTAAACAAAACGGTCTGCAGTACGATCCCGATCGGGACCTGTCCTTAGAATAAACAGATAAAGCTGCCTCATGAAAGGCAGCTTTATCTGTTACGGCTGCCGGACTTCCCCGATAAAATTTTCCAGGCTTGACCTGAGGTCTTTAAGATCCGGGTTATCTCCGAATAGGATGTTGTCTATTTTCCAGCTTCCGGAATCCTTTACAAGCACGATGCGGTCTTTCCACACAATTTTTGGCGCTACTGCGGCATTTTCAAATTCAACCGTTGCTTCCGCTTTTTCTTTTGAAGTGTTACTGATCATGATTTTTCTGATATGGTACGAAGTATAACCCTCGTACAGACTGGTAAAAACGGAACCTTCCAGAAGAAGGGGCTTATCATCCGGATATTCACTGTTTTTCACCCGTTCAACATCCTCTTCAGACGTTCTTACGGCCCTTTCCAGTAAAGTTCTGAGGCGGTCGGTAAAAAGCCCCTGCGGAACAGGTTGCTCATAGATGTTCTGGCCGGATCTCCCATACGATGTATAAAGGCGGTCAACCTGCAGGGCGATTGCCGCATCATGACCGGATTTGTCCTCACGTTTTGAGCAGGCTGAAAATAACAGGATAAAGCTTATCCATACTGTTATCGGTTTTATCATATTTTTATTTTAACGGATTAAATGTAAATCTAATTTTCCAAAAGCCTTTGTTTTTTTTTAAGTTATGAAAATCGGTTGCCGGGTTTCCACTCGGCAGATGATTTTTACAAAAGGTATCGATAGGGGAAATTTTATCTTTAGGATTAAAAAGCGTGACAACGGATCTCCGGTCAGTTTATTTACCGGAATTAATGAAACAGGAATTTTCAGGTTAGAAATAACATTAATGCATGATAATAGGCTGTGCTGTACGGATCAGATGCTTTTTCTCGTACATGCGTTCAGAAAAGCTCTTTTTAGCCTGCCGGAGACTTTAATATACAAATCTGGTCAGAAAGTGCTGCAGAAAAAAATGCTGATAAGGAAAAGAGTAGGTGTACTCGATTCATCCGTACAGTCTGCGTATTTTTTCACATCATACATTGGGAGCGGCACCTTTATATCAGGCAGCAGTCTTTGGCATTAACCTTGTTGCTGATTCCGGGAATTTGAAAATGGAAAACAATGAAAGGACTGATTGCTGTAATCGGAACCATGGTTTTGTCACTGATGCTGACATCCTGCATGGTTCAGGATCATCCCGGAAGGAGGGGAATGCCGCCGGGGCACGCCAAAAGAATGTACCGGTACGACAGAGGCCCGGGCCCGGCGCATAGACACGGACACGGACACGGGCATCATAAACAGAGAGGCCGCGGCCATAGACATCACCGATAAACAAGAGGGGAAGCACTGGACAATCCGGTGCTTTTATCATATTCCGTAGTGACAGCCTGTCTGCCAGGATTATGGCCGATGATCGCACTACCTGACAGGCTTCAGCTATCAATTGAAGGTTACCGTATGGTGCGATTATGTTTTCACTTCAGATAAGCCCGTGTTTCCCGCGGATTTCAGGATTGGCACTTTGATTGATACCACTACCGTGAACAATCAAAAAATAAAATATGAAAAATCTGCCGAAAATCCTGATGGCGCTGGCATTGGCCGGGGTTCTTTCTTCATGCCTTCATCATCCGCCTGCGCCACCGAGACCGCCAAGGCCGCCTCACCACGGAAGGTAAAAATCAAAAGCCCGGAACTTATTCCGGGCTTTTTGCTGTGCTGTGATTTCCGTACGGCCTTACATCCTCGACTTCTTGGGATTCAGCAGAGTATTGAAAATCATGACTTCCTGTCCGAATTTCGCTTCCACCCGTTCTGCTATATTGGCCAGTTCGCTTTTCAGGAAATCCTCCCGCAGTTCATCATTGTCAAACATCAGGAGAAGGTTGTAGTTTTTTCCTTCGTCAATATAATCGCTGTGCACTTCGGAAAGGAGATAGCGGTTGACGTCCATCAGGTTTTCAGTCATCAGAACCAGGGTTTCATCCATATAACTTTCCCATGCCTGGAGATTATTTTTGGTGCAGTGAAAAGTTAGACTTAATACGCTCATATTTTTATGAATTTTTAAGATTCTATAATCAATTTTTACCGTAAAAATCGGCAATTTTTTCGTAAATTAGCCCGTTATTAAAAAGTGAAAAGGAATAATTTTCAGACATGTATATAAAGGTCTGATTATCATTATAATAAAATTTGTTTATGCAAAAAGAAGGAGAAAGACTGATTCCTATCAACATTGTTGATGAAATGAAGTCGTCTTATATCGATTATTCGATGTCGGTTATCGTTTCAAGAGCGCTGCCCGATGTAAGAGACGGCCTGAAACCCGTTCATAGAAGAGTACTCTACGGTATGTATGGATTAGGGGTTTTTTCTAACAGGAAGTATTTGAAATCTGCAAGGATTGTCGGGGATGTTCTGGGTAAGTATCACCCGCATGGTGATTCTTCCGTTTATGATGCGATGGTAAGAATGGCTCAGGACTGGAGTCTCAGGTATCCTCAGGTAGACGGCCAGGGAAATTTCGGTTCCATGGACGGAGACCCGCCGGCAGCCATGCGTTACACCGAAGCCCGGCTGAAGAAAATCTCTGATGAGATCCTGTCAGACCTGGATAAAGAAACCGTGGATTTCCAGAATAACTTTGACGACAGTTTACAGGAACCAACGGTCATGCCTTCTAAAATTCCAAACCTTCTGGTAAACGGTACCTCAGGGATCGCCGTAGGGATGGCTACGAATATGGCGCCGCATAATCTTACGGAAGCCGTAAATGCCATCTGTGCTTACATTGATGACCGGGAAATCTCCATCGATGACCTGATGCAGCATATTATCGCTCCGGATTTTCCTACAGGCGGTATCATCTACGGATATGACGGAGTAAGGGATGCGTTCCACACCGGAAGAGGCCGGGTGGTCCTCAGGGCTAAAGTGGCTTTCGAGGAAATCGGCAACAGGAATGCCATCATTGTGAATGAAATCCCGTACCAGGTAAACAAGGCGGAAATGATTGCCAGGACAGCCGAGCTGGTAAAGGATGAAAAAATTCCCGGTATTTACGAGATCAGGGATGAATCCGACAGGAGAGGACTGCGGGTGGTTTACGAACTGAAAAACGACGCCATCCCGAATGTGGTGCTGAATCTTCTTTATAAATATACATCGCTTCAGACTTCCTTCAGTGTAAACAATATTGCGCTGGTACACGGAAGGCCGGAGCAGCTGAACCTGAAAGACATCATCCATCACTTCGTGGAACACAGACATGAGGTGGTAATGAAAAGAACGCAGTATGAACTGAGAAAGGCAAAGGAAAGAGCGCATATCCTGGAAGGATTCATGAAAGTGATCGGAACCCAGGATGCCCTGGACAGAGCGATTTCCATCATCCGCCACTCCTCCAATCCGCAGGCAGCGAAAGAAGGACTGATCGAAGCTTTTGAGCTTTCCGAGATCCAGGCACAGGCGATTCTTGATCTCCGTCTTGCACGTCTTACCGGAATGGAGCTGGATAAGATCCGCGACGAATATGATGCCATCATGCGTGAAATCGCCGACCTGGAGGATATTCTGGCCAATGAATCGAGAAGATTCCAGATTATCAAGGATGAACTTATTGAAATCAGGGAAAAATACGGCGATGAAAGAAGAACGGAAATCGATTATTCCGGCGGTGAAATGTCTATTGAAGACATCATCCCGAATGAATCGGTAGTGCTTACCATTTCCCATGCCGGTTACATCAAAAGGACCTTATTGTCCGAATACAAAATCCAGAGCAGGGGCGGGGTAGGAAACAAAGCCGCAACGACAAGGGATGCCGACTTCCTGGAATACATCGTTTCTGCAACCAACCACCAGTATATGCTGTTCTTTACGGAAAAAGGAAGATGCTACTGGCTGAGGGTATTTGAGATTCCTGAAGGCTCCAGAACGGCAAAAGGAAGAGCGGTACAGAATCTTATCAATATCGAACCGGATGATAAGATCAAAGCCTACATCAGAACCAACAACCTGAAGGATACGGAATACGTCAACCAGATGAGCGTGGTGATGGTAACGAAGAACGGAACCATCAAGAAAACTTCCCTCGAAGCCTACTCAAGACCCAGGGTAAACGGGGTGAATGCCATTGAAATCAGGGATAATGACCAGTTGCTGGGTGCTTACCTTACTAATGGGACTTCCCAGATCATGATCGCTACCAAAAACGGTAAGTGTATCCGCTTCCCTGAAGAAAAAGTGAGGGAAGTAGGAAGGGGATCCATCGGCGTACGCGGTATCAGCATGGATGAAGATGATGAGGCCATCGGTATGATTGTTGTGAATGATCTGGAAAACGAAACCGTTCTTGTAGTATCCGAGAAAGGATACGGAAAAAGAACAGCAGTACTGGACTACAGGGAAACCAACAGAGGCGGAAAAGGAGTAATTACCCTGAACATTACCGAAAAAACAGGTAGCCTGATCGCCATCCAGAATGTGACCGACGAAGACGGGCTGATGATCATTAATAAATCCGGTGTGGCCATCCGTATGAATATGGATGAAATGAGGGTGATGGGAAGAAATACCCAGGGCGTGAAAATGATCAACCTGAAGAAGAATGACGAAATTGCAGCCATTGCCAAAGTGGAAATGGACAAAGACGTGGAAGAAGAGCTGATGGACGAAGAGACGGATGAAAATGCAGCTCCTGCACAAATGCCGGTAACGGCAGAACTGTTCCCGGACAGCAATGCCGGCACTCACGATGCCAGCGAGTACTCAGATACGGATGAAACCGGAGGTCCTGATGCCGGCAATGAGGAATAACAATATAATTAATTAACAAACAGATAATATAAAATAGTAGTATGAAAAAGCTGATTTTAGGAATGGCTATCGTAGCATCTGCCTTTGCCTTCGGACAGAAAGCAGATGTCAACGCTCAGCTGCAGGAAGCTAATAAAGCGGCAATGGACGCCTATAGTGCGAAAAATTATGCCGTAGCAGCTCCCAAATTTATGGAAGTCTACAACTTGTTGAAAACAAGCGGTCAGGATAATAAAGTGTATACGTATTATGCGGGTCTGAACTATGCCTTGGCGGGCAGTATCGATCCGGCCGTAAAAATATATTCCGATCTGATCAATTCCGGTTATACGGGAGTGGAAACGACCTATACCGCGAAAGAGAACAAAACAGGCCAGGTAGCAAGCTATGACAAGGCAACCTGGGAACTGCTGAAAAAATCTTCGTCGAAGGATTATTCGGATTTCAAGACCGAGCAGTCGCCGAGTGTGGAAGCGGATCTTTATGAAACCCTTGCCACTCTGCTGATGAATGCCAAAAAGAATGACGAGGCACTCGCGCTTATCGACAAAGGACTTGCCAAATTCCCGAACAACGCCAAGTTGAAGGAGTATCAGGGAACTGCCCTGTACGCATCCGGGAATACGGATAAATTCATGACCAACCTGAAAGAGCAGCTGGCTAAAAACCCGAACGATGCCACCAACTGGTACAACCTGGGGGTTCTGCAGGCTAAAAATCCTGAGACGTCAACCGAAGCAGTAGCTTCTTTCCAGAAAGCCATTGAGCTGAAGCCTGACTTCTCCAATGCTTATCAGAACCTGGTCTATACCGTCATCGGCGACGATGAGAAAGCAGTAACCGATATCAACGGACTGAGAAAAACCAAGCCGGATGAAGCCACCAAACTGATCGAAGCAAGAAAAGAAAGGTTCAGCAAAGCGGTTCCTTATGCAGAAAAATGGTATCAGGCAGTCCCTACGGATATCAACGCGGTACAGGTGCTGAAAGACGTATACAATACAACGAAGAATACAGCCAAGTACAACGAAATGAAAGCCAAAGAAGCGGAGCTGAAAGCACAGCAGCCGAAATAATAAAGACCGTATACAACCTATACAGAACCGGAGCAGCAGTCTGCTCCGGTTTTTCTTTGGTTAAACGCATCCTGAAGAACCAGATCCATAACCGGACCATCCACTTCCGGCTCCCTGCAGATTTACGATAAACTTAAAGTTTAAACCTTAAACCTTGAATTTTCCTGGAGCTTAATCCGGCTCTCCGCGCCGACCCGCTCCGATGCGCTCCGGCACCAAATCCCTTTCCTCTCCAGCCCTCCGGCCCTGCTGTGGGGTAACCGCTGCGATCCGGACTAAAAGGCAGCCGTAATCAGAACTTCAGGTCTCTAAATGATGCTTTTATGCGCAATAAAACCTAACGGGTTTTCAAAACCCGTTAGGTTTGGTCTGCAAAGCCCTTTTCAGGATGGTCTAAAACTGAAGTTGAAACAGACGGGCTATACAGACATCATACTTACCGGAAGATGAGTAATTTAAGTCGTTGTCTGTTTATATAACAAATATTTCTATCAGGAATTGTTTTTCAGGAGCTTGATCCGGCTCTCCGCTCATACTCCTCGCGCCGATTCTTTCCGGGCTGTATCCCGGCTTTTCCCGCTGCATGCTGTGGGGTAACCGCTGCGATCCGGGCTGGGGCGTGAGGCTTCCTCTTTTGCGCCGGCCTTGCATAGGTCCTCTTCTGCATCAGGATGCGGAATGGTGGTGGTTTAAACCCTATAGGTCTGATTATTTCAAGGTTAAAGTACACGGTTAGGTTACTGGTCAGACACAGACTGGCACTCGAGCCAGTGAGCAGGGCTATTCTGGGCGGCCTGAAAATTGACCATTGACCAGCGCAGCGGATTCACTGCTGACAATGCGAATGGTGAATTTCGCTCTGCAGGTCAATCTTGCCCCGCAAGTGAATAGAATCAACCTGACTATTTACCATTGACCGCCCGCCGCA
>JAKOOI010000108.1 GCA_022701475.1 Weeksellaceae bacterium | reverse complement strand
GCTATTGATCGGCGCAGATTGCAATTTAAACCGTTAAACACCAAACCCGCGTTATCTCACATTTCTGTAAAATTTTAAAATAGGCCCGGACTTACCGGAAAATATCCGGGACCAAAATCCGGGCGATACTCTTCTGTGGATAACATGTGGATAAGTTAAAAACTGCCTTGTTGCCCATTAATGACATTAGCCGGAAATAAACCCTGAAAGAATCAGAGCCGGGAATTTCTATCTTTTATCAGATGGGTTGGAATACGGGTTTATCCACATGATTTTGTGAATAAGTCTGTGGATAACTATGTGGATAAGATTGTGGATAACCCGGTAACCTGTTATGAATCAAATAAAAAAGCTGTTCATAAGTCTGAACAGCTTTTTTATTTGGCAGAAGATTTTCTTTTATTTCCATTTGATGTTGCACCCCATGCTCGGCCTTTGAATCTCTTCCTGCGGTTCACCCAGTAAAAGGTTTTCAAATGCGATGATCAGGTCTTCACCGGTCACTTCCTTGTGGTTTCCCGGTCTTGAATCATCCATCTGCCCCCTGTAGATCAGGTCCAGTTTATCATCAAAGAAAAAGAAATCGGGAGTACAGGCGGCATCATAAGCTTTGGCGACTGCCTGGCTTTCGTCGTACAGATAAGGGAAGTCGAAATTCCGCTCCATCTGGAATTCGATCATTTTTTCCGGTGCATCGGCCGGATATTTTTCCACATCATTGGCATTGATCGCGATGAACTCAATTCCCCTTTCATTGTAATCCTCATACAGCTCATTCAGTTTGTCAATCACATGGAGAACGAACGGACAGTGGTTGCACATAAAGACGACCAGGGTTCCCTTTTCTCCTTTCAGTTCATCCAGCGAGTGAAGCTCATTGCTTCTGGACGGATTGGGAAGTTCGAAAAAGGGCGCTTTCGTCCCCAGCTCGATCATATTTGAGGGTGTATTCATAACATTTTTATTTGATTGCAAAGATAAAAATTTCTTTCAGGAATAGCGGTTTCAGCAGTTTATAATATTCCGTTAAAAGTTAAATATCAGAATTTATTTGGAACTTGTGGTTAAAAGTTTGTAGTTTTGCTAACACTGTTAGTAAAAAAATATCATGGGCCTGCACGAACGCCGTCAACGAGAAAAAGAATCTATCCGCGCCAATATTCTGGATGCTGCTTTTTCTCTGGCTAAAACTGAAGGCTGGTCTGCCCTTTCCATCAGGAAAATTGCCGATGCCATTGAATACAGTGCTCCTGTAGTTTATGATTATTTTGAAAACAAGGAAGCGATCCTGTTCGAGATTTCGCTGAACGGTTTCCGTCAGCTGCATGTGGAACTGGTAAAAGCCCAGGAAAAACAGGATAGCCCGGAAGATCAGCTTGTCGCCATTATAGATGCCTACTGGAAGTTTGCCTTCAGCAATAAGGAATATTATCAGCTCATGTTCGGTCTCGGGATGCAGTGCAGCGGAAAAGGCCAGATGAAAGAAGAGTTTTCCTCATTCCAGGATATGCTGTATGACTGTACTTATGAAATCATTACGAAAAAAGGATCGAATCCTCATAATGCCTGCCACTCTTCCCATGCCCTGTTCTCTGCAGTACATGGATTGATTTCAATCATGATGATGAGAAATGACGATATTCCGTCCACGATGAACAAAACCACGCTTGATGAGACCGTAGCCGCCTTTATTAAATCATTGTAAATTTTTTTTAAATTAAAAATTAACACCGTTAGGAATTTTAACACACGATTAAATCAGTTCCTACTAATCATTAAAACCCATATTTATGCCTGTTATTCTGATTTTTCCATTAATCATATCACATATTTAACACCGTTAGAAAAAATAACATATTATAAAATTATCATCCTTACTACTAAACTTTTTTATTTATTACTTATGAATACCTTCATTTATACATTGTAAACATGTGAGTCCTGAATTTTTTTTCGCCGTTTCATTAACGCCGTTAGGAAATTTAACAGACCATTTATTAAAAACATCATTATTCAATCTAACGCTTCATTAAAAAATTAAACCCAACATGAAAATATCCGTAAAAGCAAGGATTATCGTACTGATCGCAGGTACCATCCTTTTACAGAACTGTACCAAAGCTGCAGAAAACTCCGGGGCTGCTTTCCCTATCCCTGAACTTCCCGTTTACACCGTGACAAGTGCACCCGCTACTACTTACCGGGAATTCCCGACGGCACTTGAAGGTAAGAACAATGTAGAAATCAGATCGCAGGTCGACGGTTATCTCGACAGGATCTATGTAGAAGAAGGATCTTACGTAAGAGCCGGACAACCTTTGTTCAAAATCGATTCCCGGGCTTACGGTGAACAGATGAATATGGCCAGCGCCAATCTCCAGGCCGCCAATGCCAACATCCAGAAAGCGAAAGTAGAGGTTGACCGGCTGGAACCTCTTGTTGCTGCGAAGGTGGTTTCCGATGTCCAGCTGAGAACGGCAAAAGCCAGTTATGCGGCGGCTGTGGCGGCTGCGTCACAGGCGAAAGCTTCGGTAGGAAACGCCAGGATCAATGTCGGATTCACCACCATCACCGCACCGGTAAGCGGTTATATCGGCAGGATCCCTTACAAAAAAGGAAGCCTGATCTCCAGGACCGACCCGAACCCGCTGACGCTTTTATCAGACATCAGTGAAATCTATGCCTATTTTTCTTTAAGCGAACTGGATTTCATTGCTTTCCAGCATCAGTATCCGGGAGCTACCCTGGAAGAAAAGCTGAAAAATATGCCGATGGTGGAACTGGTGATTGCCGACAACAGCATTTATCCGCAGAAAGGCAAAATGAGCATTGTGGACGGACAATTTGACAAGACCACAGGTGCCATCAGTGTACGGGCCGTTTTCCCGAATGCTTCCGGCACGCTGAGAACAGGAAATACAGGACGTGTGCGTATGCCGCAGCTGTTCACCAATGCCCTGATCATTCCTCAGGAATCTACCTTCGAGATCCAGGATAAAACCTATGTCTATGTGATGGGCAAAGACCGTAAGGTAACCGGCCGGCCGGTAAAAATTTCCGGGAAAACGGAAAATTATTATTTTATTTCCGAAGGGGTAAAATCCGGGGAAAAGATCGTGTATACAGGAATCGGGAACCTGAAAGACGGTGTTGCCATCAAGCCCAAAAATATGTCTTCCGACAGCCTGCTGAGAGCAAGACCTTTATAACAGTTTATACTTTCAGCCGTAAGAGTTATGGATATACAGTATAGTTTCTGTCATTCGTCCTTTATCTGCGGTTAAAAATGTAAGCCTTCATTAAAAAATAAACTTCTTATGTTAAAACAATTTATAGAAAGACCGGTCCTTTCCACGGTTATTTCCATCATCCTCCTGTTGCTGGGTGCCCTGTCACTCTTTAACTTACCGATTGCCCTCTTCCCGGACATCGCGCCGCCGAGTGTACAGGTGACCGCTTTTTATCCGGGAGCCAATGCCGAAGTCGTAGCCCGTTCAGTAGCCACTCCTATTGAAGAAGCAGTAAACGGTGTGGAAAACATGACCTACATGACCTCCAATTCCAGCAATGACGGCACCATGACCCTCAGCGTCTTCTTCAGGCAGGGTGCCGATGCCGACAATGCTGCGGTGAACGTCCAGAACCGGGTTTCCAAAGCCATGAGCCAGCTTCCGCAGGAAGTGGTACAGGCGGGAATTTCCACCCAGAAAGTCCAGAACAGCATGATCATGTTCATGGG